>CAJZFF010000214.1 GCA_915069725.1 uncultured Actinomyces sp. | reverse complement strand
TGTCGGCTGGGGCCGCGAGCCCCGGCCGACAGCCACGGCCGCAAGCGCACTGCCTCACCGACGTCGTGATCGGGTTCCGAACCCGTCCCAATCGTGAGGTGGTGGCCTGAGCGGCACCGGTGCAGGCACTTGACGGACCCCGATCCGTCGAGCGCCTGCACCGCCATGTGCGAACCCGCACCATCCCCACCCCGTCCACCCGACCCTGGAAGCGCACGAGGCCCCATGATCTCTCGCAAAGCACGCACACCCCGCACCGCCCGGACTCCGCGCACCCGCGCCTCGAGCCTCCAGAAGCACCGCCGCCCCCGCGCCTGGCGCCTGTCGGTCTCCGCCCTGGTCACCTCCATCATGGCGCTGGTGGGCATGGGCCTGCTGACCTATCCGACGGCGGCCTCCTGGGTCTCCCAGTACAACCAGTCGAAGGTGACTGCCGACTACTCCGCCCAGGTTGATGGGGCCCGTCCCGACGCCAAGACCCAGGTCGAGCAGGCGCACGCCTACAACGACGCGCTCTCGGCCGGAGCGGTCCTGGAGGCCAACAACCACGTTCCCACCGGCGCCGGCTCCAGCAAGGACAGCTCCCTGCAGTACGCCAACATCCTCAAGGCCAACAACGAGGGGCTCATGGCCCGGCTGAAGATTCCCTCCATCTCCCTGGACCTGCCCGTCTACCACGGCACTGCCGATGACACTCTGCTCAAGGGCCTGGGGCACCTGGAGGGCACCTCGTTGCCGGTCGGGGGAGAGGGGACCCGCTCGGTCATCACCGGGCACCGCGGCCTGGCCGAGGCCACCATGTTCACCAACCTGGACAAGGTCAAGACCGGTGACAGCCTCATCGTCGAGGTCTTCGGAGAGGTCCTCACCTACCGGGTCACCAGCACCAAGGTCGTCGAGCCCGAGGAGACCGAGGCTCTGCGCGTCGAGGAGGGTAAGGACCTGCTCACCTTGGTGACCTGCACGCCCCTGGGCATCAACACCCACCGCATCCTGCTGACCGGCGAGCGCATCTACCCGACCCCGGCCAAGGACCTCGCGGCGGCGGGCAAGCGCCCCGACGTTCCCCACTTCCCCTGGTGGGCCGTCGGCCTGGCGGCGGGGCTCATCGTCATTGGGTTGTACCTGTGGCGCTCGGGCTACGCGGCGGCGCGGGCCAAGGAGCGGGCCCTGGCCACGGCCCGTGCTGCGCAGGAGGAGCCGCGCCCCCAGACCTGGGCGGAGCAGATGCGGATCTGGATGGATGACGACGCCGGCGTCGAGCCCCAACGGTGGTTCACCGACCTTCCGGTCCCTCCCCAGCCCTCCGAGATGGAGAACCTGGCGCTCCTGGAGGAGATCGCGTCGCTGTCGGCGCCGTCGGGACAATCAGATAACCAGGAGCTCATCGACACCGCGGAGATCCCGGTACTGGACGCGACACGCCCGAGCGCGGGGGCCAGTGGGCGGACTCACAGCCTCTAGGCCCGATCCTGGGTTCCGCTGCCTGCGCGAGCCCTGATAACGTAATCCGGCCGGCCAAGGGCGTGCGAATGCGTGCCCCTGGTTGTGCCGCCCCGGGATCACCCCGGGATTCATTCTGACGGACCCGTTCCTCCTGGACGGGTTTCCGTGTGTCCAGACCGGTTCACCGCCTCCCACCACGGGAGCGGCGCGTGTCCTGAAGCGACACGCCCGAGCGCGTGGACCGGCCAGAAGCAAGTACAAGAGAGGTTAGGCGCCATGGCGGGACAGAAGATCCGCATCCGGCTCAAGTCCTACGACCACGAGGTCATCGACTCCTCGGCGCGCAAGATCGTCGACGTCGTGACCCGCGCTGGCGCGACGGTCGTGGGCCCGGTGCCGCTGCCGACCGAGAAGAACGTGTTCTGCGTGATCCGGTCGCCGCACAAGTACAAGGACAGCCGCGAGCACTTCGAGATGCGCACGCACAAGCGGCTGATCGACATCGTCGACCCGACGCCCAAGGCCGTCGACTCGCTCATGCGTCTCGACCTGCCCGCTGACGTCAACATCGAGATCAAGCTCTGAGGACTGCCATGACAACGCTTAACACGCCGGCTGCCGCCGCGCCTGCCAAGGCGCTGCTCGGCACCAAGCTCGGCATGACGCAGATCTGGGACGAGAACGGGGTCCTGCGCCCTGTGACCGTCGTCCGGGTCGACACCAACGTCGTGACCCAGGTCCGCACCATCGAGACCGATGGCTACGAGGCCGTTCAGCTCGCCTTCGGCGACATCGACGCCAGCAAGGTCACCAAGCCGCTCGCCGGTCACTTCGCCAAGGCCGGGGTCGAGCCCCGCCGCCACGTGGCGGAGGTCCGCACCTCCCTGGCGTCGGAGTTCACCCCCGGCCAGGAGCTGACCGCTGACACCTTCGAGGTCGGCCAGCTGGTCGACGTCACCGGAACCTCCAAGGGTAAGGGTTTCGCCGGTGTCATGAAGCGCCACGGCTTCGCCGGTGTGGGTGCCTCCCACGGTGCTCACCGCAACCACCGCAAGCCCGGCTCCATCGGCGCCTGCGCCACCCCCGGGCGCATCTTCAAGGGTCTGCGCATGGCCGGTCGTATGGGCCACGCGCGCCGCACCGTCCAGAACCTCAAGATCCGCGGCATCGACGTTGACAAGGGCGTTCTGCTCGTCAACGGCGCGATCCCCGGCCCCAAGGGCTCGGTCGTCGTCGTCCGCACCGCCGTGAAGGGAGCCTGAGACCATGACTGAGGCACTCACCGTCGACGTCGTCGACTCCGCGGGCAAGAAGACCGGCAGCGTCGAGCTGCCCGCTGAGGTCTTCGACGCCCCCCTCAACATTCCGCTCATGCACCAGGTGGTCGTCGGCCAGCTGGCCGCGGCCCGCCAGGGCACCCACGCCACCAAGACCCGCGGCGACGTCCGCGGCGGTGGCCGCAAGCCCTACCGCCAGAAGGGCACCGGCCGCGCCCGCCAGGGCTCGACCCGCGCCCCGCAGTTCGTCGGTGGTGGCACCGTCCACGGCCCGCAGCCGCGCGACTACACCCAGCGGACCCCCAAGAAGATGAAGGCCGCCGCCCTGCGCAGCGCCCTGTCCGACCGCGCCCGCAACGGCCGCGTCCACGTCATCACCGAGTTCGTCACCACCACGGTGCCCTCCACCAAGAACGCCCTGGTCGCGCTGCGCAACCTCACCGACCGCAAGGCCCTGGTGATTGTGGACCGTCAGGACGACCTGTCCAGGCTCAGCCTGCGCAACGCCCCCGAGGCGCACGTCCTGTGGGCCGACCAGCTCAACACCTACGACGTCCTCAAGTCCGACGACGTCGTCTTCACGGCCTCTGGCCTGGACGCGTTCCTGGGCAAGGGTGAGGAGGAGTCCAAGTGAGCCTCGAGAAGTCCAAGAACCCCCGCGACGTCATCATCGCGCCGGTGGTCTCCGAGAAGTCCTACGCCTGCATGGACCGTGGCCAGTACACGTTCATCGTGGCGCCGGGTTCCAACAAGACCGAGATCAAGCAGGCCGTCGAGGCCATCTTCGATGTCAAGGTCTCCTCGGTGAACACCATCAACCGCAAGGGCAAGACGCACCGCACCCGCACCGGGATCGGCAAGTCCAAGGACACCCGCCGTGCGATCGTCACCCTGCGCGAGGGGACCATCGACATCTTCGGTGATGTGGCCTAGTGCGCCACGGAAGGTAAAGGATCGATATGGGAATCCGTAAGTACAAGCCCACGACCCCGGGTCGTCGCGGCTCCTCCGTGGCCGACTTCGTGGAGATCACGCGTAGCACGCCCGAGAAGTCGCTGGTGCGACCGCTGAGCAAGTCCGGTGGCCGCAACTCCTCCGGCCGTATCACCACCCGCCACAAGGGTGGTGGCCACAAGCGCGCCTACCGTCTCATCGACTTCCGTCGTCATGACAAGGACGGCGTGCCCGCGAAGGTCGCTCACATCGAGTACGACCCCAACCGCACCGCGCGCATCGCCCTGCTGCACTACATGGACGGCGAGAAGCGCTACATCATCGCCCCGAACAAGCTCCGTCAGGGCGACGTCGTCGAGGCCGGCCCCAGCGCCGACATCAAGCCCGGCAACAACCTGCAGCTGCGTCACATCCCCACCGGTACGGTCGTCCACGCGGTCGAGCTGCGTCCCGGTGGCGGGGCCAAGATCGCTCGCAGCGCCGGCACCTCCGTCCAGCTGGTCGCCAAGGAGGGCAAGTACGCGCAGCTGCGCATGCCCTCCGGGGAGATCCGCAACGTGGAGGCCGCCTGCCGCGCCACCATCGGCGAGGTCGGCAACGCCGAGCAGTCCAACATCAACTGGGGCAAGGCCGGCCGTATGCGCTGGAAGGGCGTGCGCCCGACCGTCCGCGGTGTCGTCATGAACCCGGTGGACCACCCGCACGGTGGTGGTGAGGGTAAGACCTCCGGTGGTCGTCACCCCGTCTCGCCGTGGGGCAAGCCCGAGGGCCGCACCCGCCGTCCCAACAAGTCCAGCGACCGCCTCATCGTGCGTCGTCGTCGGACCGGCAAGA
>CAJZFF010000213.1 GCA_915069725.1 uncultured Actinomyces sp. | reverse complement strand
CCGATCAGCCCGACACCGATCCCAGCACCCAGCCAGGCGCTGCCGACTCCAGCGATGATGCCTCGACGGCGCCGGACACGGGGGAAGCCGAGGCCGGCGCCGACCGCAATGCCGCTGAGCCCAGCGAGGCCGCAACCGGCACCGGCGACAGCGAGGACGAGCCCTTCCCACCACGAGGCACCCTCACCCTGCGTGCCCTGCGCTGGGCCGGAGTGGTCGGCGCCGTCGCGTTCGGAGCGACTGCGCTGCTGCTGAGCCGAGAGCTCACGGAGGCCAGCAGCGTCATCCCGGACAAGGTCTCCGCACTGACTTACTGCATGATCTTCGGAGGGCTACTGGTCTGGCCGTTCTTCAACTTCTGGGAGAAGAAGGGCCCCATCCTGACAACGATCGTAACCACGGTCATGGCGGCCCTGGGCATGACAACGTCAGCATCTCTGACTCTGGCGTGGTGGGACACCTATCAGGAGACCGGATTCTCCGTCCTGTTCCTCCTGGCCCTGGCTGGAGTGGCGCTCTCAGCCGCGCTTTTCCTGAGCACAGGCACACTGTTGCACTACCTGCGCATGCGCACCACCGCGACAGGTATCGGGGATCCCAATGACCCGAGCCGCTGGCGCCGCCTTCATATCAAGACCGGAGAGAAGACCGACAAGGGGCTCCCCCGTTACGAGCGCATTCGGGTACCTCGCCGTACCCGTGCCTACTTCGCGGCCCTCATCATTGCGCCTGCACTGACGCTTGGTTCCGCCATCGCTGGAACATGGGCGCTCATCAACCCGGTCCACCATGTCATCGCCAAGGCCCCCGCCGAGACCTCGCTGGAGCCGCCCACGTCGTTGGCGCCGAAGGCCTCCTGGAGCAAGGAGATCTCCTCCACCGAGCTGAGCACCGTCGCGGGCGCGGGCGGCCCCATCCTCCTGACCGACGACGGCGTCATGGCACTGAGTTCCAAAGACGGCAGCGTCCTGTGGAGCTACAGTCGCAAGCAGGCCACATTCGCCTCCTCCACTTCCACCCCCAACGCACGTCGGCTCATCACCAGCCCTGACGGCAAGTACGTCGCGCTAAGAATCCTGTCACCCAAGTTCGTAGAATCCACCGGCGACACCTTGGTTTTCGATGCCCTCACCGGCAGGATCGTCTTCGAGCGTCAAGGTGCTGGTGGCCCGCTTCAACTGACCGACTCCGCAGTCCTCGACGGCGACGCCGCCTTCTCACTGACCGACGGGGCCAAGATGTGGACTCTCCCGGGGGGCTCCGGCGCGTCCTACTCCGGCCCGGCCGGACACTCCTCATTCATCCTGACGTCTTCCGAGGAACCTTCCTTCAAGAACACACCTACCAGCATGTATAGGTCGACAGTAACCACCAGGGTCTTTCCTCAGAACGACCCTACCGCCGAGGTCGAGGTTCCAAACACCCTGTCAGAAATTCCGTCTGAATCGAATGCGCTCGACAACTATTTCAGCTTCTTCATCAACGGATGGGCTGCACGCTACACCGGCGAGACCGATACGTCAGGAAACCCAGTAGCTGAGGCGATCAGCTTAGACGCGCTGGCCAAGGTCGACGGCGCCGACACCACAACCTTTCCCTTAGGAGCGACCTCGGGAATCAATACAGAGGCGTCACATCTCTCAAGCAGCATCGTCACCTATCCCGTCATCAGTCGGGACGCAAGTCTCCCCTACCCCCCAAAGGACTCACGAGCAGCGACGGTCTTCGATCCATCCACCCGTACGGTCACCCCGGTGTCACAGGATCGGAGCCTCGCCGCCGCTCGCACCGGCATCGTTGAGGTACCGGCCGACGACGGCTCCGCCTCCGCTGCACTCGTCATTCGGCCCGGCGACGGCTCGCCCGGCACCACCATCCCCATCACACCCGGTTCCACGTATCAGCCATTCCAGAAACTGATCGACAAGGACAATGCGCCGATCCAACCACTCTTCTCCCAGCACGCCGATTCTGAAAGGCCAGCAACGGCAGTGAGGACTCCTGGCGCTGTCGTCGTCATCTTCAATACAACCGGCATAGGTTACGACGGTTGCAGTTCGGGACCCGGAAATGACAACCAGAGATGCCGAGATACCTATCGGATCTTCGGCGTCACAGGAGGCCAGAGATGAGAGCCGCACATCCTCCGAATCCCCGCATTTCTTCCACGCTCCGGAGACTGTCGGCACTCGCCACAGCCGTGACGCTCGCGCTTACCATCGGTTCATGCACTACTGGGAAGAGTGATGATGATCCAGTCATCTCCTCCCTCAATGCTCAGGAAGCAGATGCTGCCAAGCCGCAGGATTCAATCAGCGACATGGACAACCAAACGTTGTCGACTGCCTGCGGCCTTGTCACCATGAGCACATCGTACGTAGCTGGAGGTACTGGCTCCACTGCCAAAGAAATGGCAACCACCGTCGCGAGTCGAGAGCGTTCCACTGATAAGTTCCAGTGGGCGGTCTCCATCAAGCCCGCAGTCGCCGACCAAGAAAGAACCAAGTACGCAGACAACGCCCAAAGTGCGATGAGCGAGAACATGGATCGTTCGTCGACGGGAAGCGCCGTCGTCAGTCCTGACGGACGGTACCTGTCGCTGATCCTTCTTCCCTCCGAGCAGCAGTCGGGAGAGACAGCAGCCGATCTGCGCACACATATCGTCGTCCTTGACACCAAGACAGGTAAGACGGTCAGGGACGTCACGGTCTCCGGGGTCACCCTGGGGCAGGCCCTCACCAACAGCGCCCTCAACGTCGAGACCGCTCAGAACTACTTTCCGGCTGGCTCCGGGAAGGGAACCATCACCATCTTCTCCCTGACAGACACGAGCGCTCAGCCCTCCTCCTTCCCTACCGATAAGTGGCTGGTGGGAGCCACCCGGGAGAACCTCATGCTCGCACCCAGCCTTCTTCCGGACGACTGCTTCAACGAGTGCTCGATAATGACCACCGTCTCCCTCCTCAACACCGACGGAAGCACGGCCGGGAGCATCTCCGGAGTGACTGCCATTCACCCCGGCGGCTGGATCCACCGGTTCGCGAACCCCAAAGCAGCCAGCGATTATCAGCAACGCTCGAAGGCAGCCTCGGAAGACGAGAGGAAGTCTCTCAGCCCCTCCCGGGAGGCAGCTGAGGAACAACTCGTCAATCCCAGCATTAAGAAGACAATCGACATCACGGGAAAGAGAACCTTCGAACGCGGCGTACCGAACGGCCTCGGACTGGTCGTCTACCAGGACGTCAACACCGGGAACGGCTCGACGGAGTCCAAGCCCGCCTTCTGGCTCAGCTCATCCGACGACGGCCACCCGCACACTGAGAACCTCGAGCAGTTCGAGAACAACTGACGCGGGTCGGCAGCCCGTGTCCTCACTCCTCCCTGAGGCTCCCCAGGCCTCTGCAGCCGCCGCGAGCCGCCGCGGCACTCACCTCGCTCATCACACCGCGCTTATCCGAAGTGCTGCTCGACTGCGGCGATGTCCCCGTAGGAGGCCTGCGCCCCCACGGAGGTCGTCGCGAAGGCGGAGACGGCTGAAGCCGCACCTGCCGCCTCCTTGAGCCCAGCGCCCGAGGCCAGCGCCGCCAGCAGCGTGCCCAGGAAGGAATCACCAGCACCGGTGGTGTCCACGACGTCAGCCGGGAAAGGATCGACCGGGGTGATCTCCTCCCCCTCGATCACCATCGACCCACGGCCCCCCAGAGTCACCACCGCGGAGGGGATCCCCATGGCGGCCAACCGCCTCGCGCAATCGCCCCAGTCCGTCGCGTCGTCGGCCCACTCGCACTCCGGCTCGGCCGCGGCGTCGCTCGTACCCGGCTTCAGCATGTCGGCGAGCTCATGCTCATTGACGACCAGGACATCAATGGCCTCCAGGAGCCCGGCGGACAGCACCGGATGGAACGGAGAGTTGTTGAAGACCACGCGGGTACCGGCGTCGTGCGCGATACGGGCCGCGGCCTCCACTGCCTCAGGGCTCACCTCCATGCACAGCCCCAGTACGCGGGCCTCGCCGATGACGTCGCGGTGCCGCTGCGCCGTCGAGACATCCACTGTCCCGTTCGCACCGGGAGACACCACGATGGTGTTGTCCCCCGCAGAGTCCACGGTGATGATCGCGGTGCCGGTGGTCACGTCCTCGCGCTGAACCGCGGAGGTGTCCACACCGGCGCGCTGGAGGGAATCGATGAGCAGGTCGCCGTGGCCGTCAGCCCCGACTGCCCCGATCATCCTGACGTGAGCGCCGAGAAGACCGGCCTGAACCGCCTGGTTCGCCGACTTGCCTCCCGGCAGGATCACCAGGTCCTCCCCGCCGATCGTCTCACCGGGCATGGGAAAGCGCTCCGTTCGGACCGTCAGGTCAGCATTGAGCGACCCGAACACGGCGACCTCGCCGGATACGTCACCCAGGACAGTACGCACACCAGCTCCCATGTCCGGTTCCTCTCTGTGATGCAGCGCAGACGCACGTCCCATCACACCACACCTCACTGTGAGGCAGTACTCCCGCCAGTCGTGACCGCCGGCCGGCGCAGGCTCGTGCGGCGGGCCG
>CAJZFF010000212.1 GCA_915069725.1 uncultured Actinomyces sp. | reverse complement strand
CCTTGAGCTCGGTCAGGCCCTGCCCCGAGTCGGCGTTCATGGCCTCGAGGACCTCGCGGGTCTGGTAGGCGGTGGACTCCTCCACGGCCCGGGCGATGTGCGCCTTGTTGACGTAGCGGGTCAGACCCACCAGGGCACCGCGGGCGTCAGGGCGCCAGTGCGGGGCGAACAGCCCGGAGAAGGCCGGCACGAAGTAGGCCCCACCGTTGTCCTCGACGCTGGAGGCCAGGGCCTCGATGTCCTTGGAGTCGGCGATGATGCCCAGGTTGTCACGCAGCCACTGCACCAGCGAGCCGGCCACGGCGATCGAGCCCTCCAGGGCGTAGACGGCCGGCTCGTCCCCGATCTGGTAGCACACGGTGGTCAGCAGCCCGTTCTCACTGCGCACCGGGGTGGTGCCCGTGTTCATGAGCATGAAGCAGCCGGTGCCGTAGGTGTTCTTGGCCTGGCCCTTCTCGAAACAGGCCTGCCCGAAGGTGGCCGCCTGCTGGTCGCCCAGGATGCCGCTGATGGGGGTGTCCACCAGCAGGCCGTTCTTGCGGCCGTAGCCGAACACGCCCGAGGAGGGCCGGATCTCGGGGAGCATGGAGACGGGGATGCCCATGTCCGCGCAGATCTCCGGGTTCCAGTCCAGGGTGTCGATGTTCATGAGCATCGTGCGCGAGGCGTTGGTGACGTCGGTGGCGTGCACACCGCCGTTGACCCCGCCGGTGAGGTTCCACAGCGTCCAGGTGTCCATGGTGCCCATGAGGAGGTCGCCGGCCTCGGCGCGCTCGCGGGCGCCCTCGACGTTCTCCAGGACCCAGGCGACCTTGGGGCCGGCGAAGTAGGTCGCCAGCCCCAGGCCCACGCGGTCCTTGTACTTGTCCGGGCCGTCCTCGCCGGCCAGACGGTCGCAGATCTTCTGGGTGCGGGTGTCCTGCCAGACGATGACGTTGTAGACGGGCTCGCCGGTGTTCTTGTCCCACACGACGGCGCTCTCGCGCTGGTTGGTGATGCCCACCGAGGCGATCTCGTGGCGGTTGATCTGCGCCTTGGCCAGCACCCCGCTGACGACGAAGCGGATGTTGTCCCAGATCTCGTTCGCGTCGTGCTCGACCCAGCCGGCGCGCGGGAAGATCTGCTCGTGCTCCTTCTGGTCGACGGCGACGATCGCGCCGTCATGGTTGAACAAAATGGCGCGTGAGGAGGTCGTACCCTGGTCGATGGCCAGGACGTACTTCTTCTCAGTGCTGTTGGGGCTCAAAGGAATGTCCTTTCACTGCGTTGTGAGGGGGCGGTGGTGAGGGCTGCGCTGGGCAGCGATGATGTCGATGCGGTCGAGGGTCGTGCGGGCTCAGAACAGCCCGGCGAAGTGGGGGACGATGAGCCCGGCGGCGACGGCGCCGATGAGCGGGCCGACGATCGGGACCCAGGAGTAGGCCCAGTCCGAGCCGCCCTTGCCGGGGATCGGCAGGAGGGCGTGGGTGATGCGCGGGCCCAGGTCACGGGCCGGGTTGATGGCGGAGCCGGTGGGGCCGCCCAGGCTCATGCCGATGACGACGATGACCATGGCCACGGCCAGCGGGCCCAGGCCCGAGGGGGTCTTGCCCGAGGCGATGATCCAGGCCAGCAGGACGAAGGTGCCCACGGCCTCGGTCACGACGTTCCAACCATAGGAGCGCACCGCCGGGCCGGTGGCGAACACGGCGAGCTTGGAAGCGGCGTCGGCCTCCTGGTCGAACTGCTTCTTGTAGGACAGCCAGACGGTGGCGGCGCCCGCCATGGCACCCACCATCTGGGCCGCGCAGTAGACGAGGATGTTGACCGGTGTGGCGGAGATTCCCTCGGCCAGGGGCCGTCCGGCGACTGCCAGGCCGATGGTCACCGCCGGGTTGAGGTGCGCGCCGGTCTTGTAGGCGGCGTAGACACCCACGAAGACCGCCAGCCCCCAGGCCATGGTGATGACGATCCAGCCGCTGTCCTTGGCCTTGGAGGTGGGCAGCACGACACCGGCGACGACGCCGCAGCCCAGAAGGATGAGAAGAAACGTCCCCAGAGCCTCCGAGGCGAAGATCTGGGTTAGGGTCGCAGACATGTGCGGCTCTCTTTCTGCACGACGGTGTGCGGGTGTACTCGGGACTACGAGGTCCGGGGTGTGGGTGGTGGGTGGTCGCGGTGCCCGCCTCCACGGGAACTGACGGGCACCACGGGGAGCCTGCTGGCAGCGGTACCGGCGGCGGTCCGCTTGACCAGCAGGAGACTAGATCGGCTCGGTGATGTGCGCCACCGCGGCGGCGTCGGTCAGCTCGGACTCTGCTGCGGCGATCTGGGCCACGCGCTGGGCGTAGGCCTCCTTCTGGGCGGCGACGTCCTTCTCGGACCAGTTCAGCAGCGGCGCCATGATCGCCAGGATCTCGTCGGCGGCGGCCAGGCCCCGGTCGCGGCGCGAGAGGTCCAGGCGCACCCGGCGCAGCAGGACGTCGTCGAGGCTCTCGGCGCCCTCGTGGGTGACGGCCCAGGCGACCTCGGCGCGCAGGTAGGTGGGGGCCTCCGCTAGGGGCTCGCCCAGGCGCGCCTCGGGATCGTCAGCGTTGTCGATGGAGGCCAGCAGCGCCGGGAGCTCGTCGCCGTAGCGGTCCAGCAGGTGGGTGACCCGCTCCAGGGTCCAGCCGCGCTCACCGGCGATCCGCCCGGCCCGCTTGGCCAGGGCGTGGTAGCCGGCCGCACCCACCAGGGGCAGCTCCTGCGTGGCGCAGGGGTGGGCGTGGGACAGGGCCTCGCCCAGGGCGTGGTCGACGGCGTCGGAGGCCATGACCCGGTAGGTGGTCAGCTTGCCGCCGGCGATGGCGGTCAGCCCCGGGGCGATCCGGGTGACCGTGTGCTCGCGGGAGACCTTCGTGGAGGCGGCCTCCGCGCCCGGCTTGAGCTTGGGCTGGAGCAGAGGGCGCAGACCCGCGTAGACGCCGATGATGTCATCGCGGGTGATGGGCCGCGACAGCACGGAGTTGGCGTGCTCGAGGATGTAGTCGACGTCGGCGGCGGTGGCCACGGGCTTGGAGACGTCCAGGTCCCAGGGGGTGTCGGTGGTGCCGATGACCCAGTACTCGGGCCAGGGGATGATGAACAGGACGGACTTCTCGGTGCGCAGGAAGACCCCGGTCTCGGCGTCGATGGCCTCCTTGGGGACCACGATGTGGATGCCCTTGGAGGCCAGGACCTTCAAGCCTCCCGCGTCGGTGGCCAGGTCCTGGACGTCCTCGGTCCACACTCCGGCGGCGTTAATGGTGCGCTTGGCCCGGATCTCGTGGTCGGTGCCGGTGGCCAGGTCGGTGACGCGGGCGCCGTGGACGTGGCCGCGCTCGTCGGTGAGGAAGCCGGTGACCTTGGTGCGGTTGGCGGCCAGCGCCCCCAGGCCGACGGCGGTGCGCACCAGGTCGATGACCAGGCGGGCGTCGTCGACCCGGGCGTCGAAGAAGCGGATGGCGCCGGCCAGGCCGCTGGTGTCCAGGGAGGGGGCCAGGGCGGAGGTGCCCTTGCGGCCCAGGTGGCGCTGGATCGGCACGGTCTTGCGGCCTCGGGCGCCGGCCAGGGCCAGGGCGTCGTACATGCCCACGCCGACGGCGGAGTAGGAGCGCTCGTAGTGGTGCTTGAGCGGCCACAGGAAGGGCTGGGCCTTGACCAGGTGCGGCGCGGTGGTGCTCAGCAGGCGGCCGCGCTCGGTGAGGGCCTCGTGCACGAGGGCGAAGTTGAGCTGGTAGAGGTAGCGCAGGCCGCCGTGGACGAGCTTGGAGGACCACGAGGAGGTGCCCGAGGCCCAGTCGCCCATCTCCACGATGCCGGTGCGCAGGCCGCGGGCCGCGGCGTCCAGGGCGATGCCGGCGCCGGTGACGCCCCCGCCGACGACCAGCACGTCCAGGCCCTCGGTGGACGACATCTCCTCCAGGGCGCGCTTGCGCTGGGCGGCGTTGAGCGCGGTGTCCTGGATGGGTGCGGGGTAGGAGGGGCCAGTCGGGCCGGAGCTGCGGGGGGTCTTCTTGGACGAGGGCTTGCGGGTGGAGGTCATGGCTCCTGGGCTCCTACGTGTCGTGAGATCGAAACTGATGGGTCTGTGTGGGGCCGGTCGGCGTTGACCGGGGTGCCGGATGGGAGGCAGGTCGGGTCCCGGCTTCCGGCGCCGGGGCCCGCCGCGTTCCCTCGCGCTCGCACGGCCCTTGTGTGGTGGCGGACACCACTGTCCGCCGAGCGTGGGAGAATGCGCAAGGGATGTGCACGAATGTGCACGAGACTTTCGAGGTATCCACAAGAATGTCCGCACAACTGTGTGGACGGCTCTCCTGAACAGGACATCCGATGTCGCAGGCGGCAGGATCGTTCCCTCCCACGGTGCGCAGCAGCCGTGTGGAACGGCCCCGTCGTCGGAGGGCGGAGCCGGATGGAGCAAGGAGGAAGACGTGACTGGCAGAACCGCTGCTGACGCGGCCGGGAGCGCGGCCAGTGCCGCCGACCCCGGCGGCCTCCTGCGCGCCTATGAGGCGGCCTCCATGTACTACGTCCAGGGCGAGACGATGGAGGTGATCGCCCACC
>CAJZFF010000211.1 GCA_915069725.1 uncultured Actinomyces sp. | reverse complement strand
TCGGGGACGTTCGACGCCGTCGGGGACCGGAATCCTGTCCCCGACGGCGCAGCATGTCCCCGCCGGAAGGTTGCGCACCCGTACGCGCACATTGTCCCCGGCCGCAGAGACGGCGCGATGCGCTGTCAGGCCGAAGAGCGACGGATGATCGTGCCCGGCAGGAGCGTCTCAGCAGGTACCTCCTCGCCCTCCATGAGGGCCAGCAGGTGGGAGACGGCCACCTGCCCCATCTCCTCGAAGGGCAGCGCGACCGTCGTCAAGGCCGGATGGACCTGGTCGGCGATGAGCTCCTGGTCGTCAATCCCGATGACGGCCACGTCCTCACGCACCCTCAGCCCCTGTTCACGGATCGCGGCATAGGCGCCCATCGCCATGCAGTCGTTGCCGCACACCAGCCCGGTCAGCCAGGGATGGTCCGTCAGGAGACGGGAGGCGGCCGCATACCCGTCTCGGGCGGTACCGTGGCCGACAGCCACGTGCACGGTGCTCCAGGGGATGCCGGCCTGCTCCAGGTAGGTCCGGCAGCCGACGCGCCGCCCCGGAGCGGCCTCACCGTCGTTGGGGTCGAGCTCGATGACACCGATATCGCGGTGATGGCCCTCCAAGAGCGCCTGCGCAGCCAGGCGCCCCATCTGCTCCTCGTCAGGGCGCACGCAGGGAAGACCGGAGACCGGGTCGACGCAGTGGACCAGGACAGTGGGGATCTCGCGGGCCTGCGCCGGCATGCGAACCCGGCAGTTCCAGCCAGTGGCGTAGATGATCCCCTCGACCCGGGACTTCAGCAGCGTCTCGAAGGCCTCACCATCCACGGTGGCCTCCGTCGAGGTCGGCACGATGAACAGGGTGTAGCCGGCAGCCCGGACGGTGTCCTGGATCCCGCGGATCGTGGCGGCCGCGAAGGGACTGGTGACGATCTCGGAGACCAGGCCGATCAGGGAGGTTCGGCGCGAGGCCAGGGCCCGCGCCCCGCCGTGTGGGCGGTACCCGAGCTCGGCAGCCACCTGCTTGACGCGCTCACGGGTCTGCGATGGGATACGAGCCCCGTCGCGGTTGTTGAGCACGAAGGACACCGTGGTGCGCGAGACGCCGGCCGCCTTGGCCACGTCCGCCATCGTGGTCCTGTAGGTGTCGCCCACCCGCTCTCCTTCCGGCCCCTCCGGCTGCACCGCCACCTGCACACCCCGTTGGGTTCCGGCACGTGCACCACCTGGCGTCCTAACGGCAGTCTGCCAGGACGACGACGCAGCGCATAACCCCGAGCGCCGGAAGGCGGGTCATGAGGCAGCGCGCCCGGCCCCTGTGCGCCACGACACCCTCCGGTTAGGCTATTTCTCATGACGCCATCCCCCACTCCCAACTTCACGGTGCGCGCTGTCCTGTGGGACATGGACGGCACCCTCATGGACTCCCAGCCCTTCTGGGACGAGGCCTTCATCCACCATTGCCAGGCCCTGGGCGGCGACCCGCGCCCCGAGCTCGTCGCCCAGATGACGGGAGCCTCGATCCGTCAGGCCCGCGAGCTCATTGCCGCCACCGGCGCCACCCGCTCCTGGGACGATCCGGCCACACAGGAGGTCTTCGAGGCGATCGCGCACGACGTCGAGGCCTCCGTGAGCGCCGCCCCTCCCCTGCTGCCCGGGGCGCTGCGGATCACCTCGGCGCTGTCGGAGGTGGGGCTGGCCCAGGGAATCGTCTCGGCCTCACCGCGCCGGATCGTCGAGAAGGTGGCCTCCGCGCTCGGCGACGTCTTCGCCGTCCTGGTCACCGGTGACGACGGCGTCGGTGCCAAACCGGATCCACTGCCCTACGCCACCGCGGTCGAGCGTCTCGACCTGCGCCCCCAGGACTGCGTCGTCGTCGAGGACTCCCCCACGGGGGCGGCCTCAGCCCGGGGCAACGGGATCCACGTGGTGCAGATCGGGGCGACCAAGCACTTCCCGGCCGACCCCGGCCTCGTCGTCGTCCCGGACCTGGCCTCGATCACCCCGCACCTGCTGCTGTGGGCGGACCGCTGAATCAGGTCGGAATCAGGCGTGCCCCACTCACCACCAGCACCCGAGGACAGGACCGGCTCGGGAACACGAGGTTCCCGAGCCGGATGGGATGGATAGGGATTCTGATGAGGATTCGTGGAGGCGCCGAGCCCAGGGCGACGCAGTGCCTCTGACCGTCAGGCGGCCTTGGGGCGCTGAGGGGTCTCCGGAGTCTCCTGGACCTCCCACTGGCTGCGCAGGCAGTCGGCGTAGAGGCGGATCTCCGCCACCAGGTCGGTGGACAGGGACTCCGCAGCGGCCGTCCCGGGCGTCGTAGAGCACAGCCACTGCAGCTGGAGGCCATCGATGAGGGCGACCAGGCTGCGCGCCACGAGGCGCGAGGGCATCTTCGGGTCCACGAGCCCGGCGGTCTTGCCGGCCTCGAAGCTGGACTCGAAGCGCTCGACGGCGCTGTTGAGGTGGTTGGCCATCCACCGGTGCGCGGGGTGCTCGGCATCGAGGACCGAGACCGCCGTCGCGGTGTAGATCGCCGTGAGGTCCCGGTGGGCGACGTTGCGCTCGAGCAGCTCGATGTAGCGCTCCAGCAGGGCCCAGGGGTTGCCGTCAAGGTCGGAGACTGCTGCGACCTCGAGGGTGTCCAGGTTGCCGACGGTGTCGACGGGAACCTCGACGGCGTCACCATCGACGGCCGGGGACTCCACGAGAATGCTCAGGGCGTCCTCACGGTCACGACGCTCCAGCACCTTGGCGAAGAGCTCGTCCTTGGAGGAGAAGTGGTGCAGCAGTCCGGCCTTGGAGATGTCCGCTGCGTTGGCGATGTCGGCCAGGGAGGTGCCGGCATACCCGTGCTCTCCGAAGAGAACCACGGCTTCATTGAGGATGCGTGCTCGCTTGTCCTCGCTGCCCGCTCGGGGGCGCCCGGGTCCGCGCCGCCTAGCCGGGGCAGCTTGGGGCGAAGTCGGGGTACTGACAGTGTTCATGGCCGCATCATGGCACCTTCCAGTAAGGGAATTGCAAGGCAGAAAGGCCCTCATCGGAATAATCCGCTCAAGTGTGACCTCCACGTGCCCTCCCCGTGACGTGAGTGACGACTTGGTCTCGGTTTTCACACAATTAACCGGCTCCTACCAGCACAGAGTTCCCCGACCACGCGGTCTGTTGGGGCTGCTGGGATTGCTGGCCGCCACGACCTCCCGTCGCCACCCAGGCTCTTTTGTGATTTCATCCAGGTTCGCAGTGCAGCACCCCGATGGTCACAGTTGCATAACACTTGTGAGATTCTTGTTTCCGGTTCAAATACATTCCGCGAACCTCTCCAACGACGAGCAGATCCACCCCGCTCTGATCTCCTTCTCGCCCACCGTCACCCGGCGGCGCGGCCGGAGGCACCGAGAAGCCTGCTGGACGCCGATCATGGGGTCTGCCGGCGCCTCGACGCGGCGTGTGACCTTGGGCGCGCAGGGGTGCCTCCCGGCGGGTTGGTCGGGCGTGCGCCCCTACGATGGTCGTATGCGTCCTTCGACCCCGCAGCCGCCGCGGCGCCCCTCCCGCCCCGGCCGCGCCTCGTCGTCGGCATCTGGACGCCGTCGAACGTCCGCCGGTCATCGACGCAGCCCTGAGGGCCGGCCTTCCCCGCAGAGCCCTGCGTCGGACACACCCGATCCCGCCAGCCGGCGAGCCCTCAGCATCGCCCGCCGGGAGCAGCGTCGGCGTCGCACCCGCAACCGGCTCCTGTACGGCACGACCTTCGTCGTGGCGCTGGCCCTGATCGTCGTCGGACTGCGGGTCTGGGGGCTCCACCCCGGTTTCGCCCTGCCGCTGGGCTCCTCCGCACGCCAGTCCTCAACCCCGGCCAAGGCCACGGCCCAGTCCTCCGCTCGGGCGTCCGCCACCCGCGCGGCCTCGCCGTCGGCCTCGGCCACCCCCTCCGCCTCACCGACGCCGTCGGCCTCGGCGCTGCCGTCACCACGACTGGACACCGAGGGCTTCGCGCACTCCGGCGCCGTCGGCAACGGCACCTGGACGATCGCACCGGCCGTGCCCGTCTCCCGGCCCGCGGCCGCAACCGTCTACCGCTACGTGCTGCGGGTCGAGGGCGGCACGCATGTCGACGCCGCGACAGCGGCCCCCATCGTGGAGCGCATCCTCAATGACGAGCGCGGCTGGCCCACCGCGCAGAACACGTCCTTCCAGCCGGTGGCCGACCCCGCGAGCGCGGACTTCACCTTCAACATCGCCACGCCGCCCAGCGCCGACGCCCTGTGCTCACCACTGGACACCGGCGGCATGTGGAGCTGCCGCAACGGGGACAACGTGGTCATCAACTCCGACCGGTGGAACTGGGGCGCCGTGACCTACCCCGACGTCGACTCCTACCGCACCTACGTCACCAACCACGAGGTGGGCCACTTCCTCGGCCACGAGCACGAGTTCTGCGCCGGGGCCGGCCTCAAGGCCCCGCTCATGGCTCAGCAGAGCCACGACCTGGCCGGCGGCTGCGTGTACAACGCCTGGCCCACCCAGGACAACCAGCCCGGCTGAGGCGCGCGACGCCGCCGGCAGCATGAGCCGGCAGCACGCAGCACGAAGGGGGC
>CAJZFF010000210.1 GCA_915069725.1 uncultured Actinomyces sp. | reverse complement strand
GTCGACGACGACCGAGCCGATGACCCGGCTGCGCGCGTCGGCGATGCGGTTCGCGGCCCCGTCCGCGGTGGTGGTGCCGGCCGAGATCTCGGCCTGAATGGCGTACAGCTCGTCGGCGGCGTCCTGGTCGATGAGGACCGAGACGTTGGAGGAGGTGCCCAGGGACAGGACGGAGCGGGCGGCGCCGGGCTGCCACTGCTGGGCGAGGACGGCTTTGAGCTGGGCGCCGGTAATGGTGGCGTAGCCCATCTCATTGCCGAAGGGCTGGACGGAGCGCGACTCTCCCTCGGTGACGATGCCGTCATCCGCCTCGCCCCCGGCGGCGTTCCTGGCGTAGAGGTAGTCGGCGCGCACGCCTCCGGCGTTCATCAGGCCGATGACGTGCTCGGCGTCGCCCCGGGGCACGTTCCCCGACGCCCAAGAGGCGAAGGAGTCGGCGATGAGGTTGGAGGCGGTGGACTCGGTGCCGCGGTTGGCGCCGGGGCCGGAGCCGTCCGAGCCGCGCAGGAAGTCCGAGCCGATCTTGGCCAGCGGCTTGCCGCCCTCGGTGGCGGAGTCCTTCTCCGCCTGGGACACGATCCCGGCGACGCCGTAGGCGTCGGTGGTGCAGCTCGAGCTGCGCAGGTCCTTGTTGTCGGCGCTGACCACTGAGGTCTTCCGGCTGGCGGGGTCGTAGCTCAGGCGGATGCGGCCCAGCGCCCAGCCGTAGTGGTCGGCCTGGACGACGGCGATCTGGTTGCCCTCTGCGCCGGTGACGGTCTTGGCGAAGGGCACGTGGGTGTGCCCGGAGAAGACGGCGTCGACGTTCTTGGAGAAGCTCGTGGCCGTGGAGGCCGCGTCCTCGTGGCTGAGCACGACGACGACGTCGGCCTCACCGTTGGCGGGGTCGCCGTCCTTGAGCTCGGCGGCACGGGCATTGGCGGCGGCGACCGCTGGGCTCAGAGTGAGGGTGGACAGGGCCGAGGGTGACACGAGGGTGGGAAGCTCATCGGTGACGACGCCGACGAAGCCGACGCGCACACCTCCGACCTCCTTGATGAAGGTCCCCTTGCCGCCGCCCTCGGCGCTCAAGGGAGTTGAGCCGGAGACGTTGGCGGCCAGGATCGGGAAGTTCGAGGCGGGCAGGATGCGGGTCTCCAGGTCGGTCAGACCCTGGTCGAGCTCATGGTTGCCCAGGGCGGAGACATCCAAGGACATCGCGTTGAGCGCCTCCATGGTGGGGCGATCCTGGAGGATGGAGGAGACGTAGGCCGATCCGCCCACGGAGTCTCCGGCGGAGACGAACAGCGCGTTGGGGTTGGCGGCGCGGGCGGCGGAGACCTCGCAGGCCAGCGTGACAGCACCGGGGTCCTCAACGGATGTCTGTCCGGTGGCGCTGTCCGTCTGAGTGGTTCGGGAGATGTGGCCGTGCAGGTCGGTGATGTCCAGCAGGTCGATGGTGGTGGCACCGGCGGCCGGAGAGTCGGCCGGGGCTGCTGGGACGGCCGGCTCGTCAGCACCGGCAGGAGGGTTGAGCGGGAAGGGACTGAGGGCTGTCAGAGTCAGCGCGCACATGACGGCGCTGACCCTGACGGCCCGCGTGGGGCGCAGTCGCATGTCGTTCCTTGTCAGGCGGAGGGATGGTGACCCGGGAGAAGGTGAGGAGAGGAACATGGGTCACCGTATGCGCCCCTGCGATACGGAGCATTATTTTTCGTGGCACTCACTGACATTCATCAGACGGCGCTCGTACCCGCCTCCCCCGGGTGCCCGTCCGCGCCGTCGGGCCGTGCCTCCACAGCGGGAGCGAGGCGAGGAACGGGCCGCGCGGATGGTTGCCATGAGCGTCGATCCCACTCCCATGCCCACGCCCCGTCCCACGCGACAACGACGGCGTCCACCGCCTCGTTCTCAGAGGCGACGGACACCGTCGCTGTGGGTGCGAGCCCGGATCAGCCAGGTATCAGACGATGCCGTGGGCGATCATGACGTCGGCAACGCGGGTGAAACCGGCCGCGTTGGCGCCGAGCACGTAGTCGCCGGGGCGGCCGTACTCCTCGGCCGCGGCGACGCAGGAGTCGTGGATGTCGGCCATGATGTCGGTCAGCTTGGCCTCGGCGGTGGCGAAGTCCCAGCGGGTGCGGCCGGCGTTCTGCTCCATCTCGAGGGCGGAGGTCGCCACACCACCGGCGTTGGCGGCCTTACCGGGGCCGAAGAGGATGCCGGCCTTCTGGAAGGCCTCGACAGCCTCCGGGGTGGAGGGCATGTTGGCGCCCTCGGAGACCACGCCGCAGCCGCCCCGAAGCAGGGTGTTCGCGGCGTCGCCGTCAAGCTCGTTCTGGGTGGCGCAGGGCAGGGCGACGTCGCCGGGGACGTCCCACACGGAGCCGCCGGTCACGAGGCGGGCACCGGGACGGCGCTCGACGTAGTCGGCCACGCGACCGCGCTCGACCTCCTTGATCTGCTTGAGCAGCTCGAGGTCCACCCCGGCCTCGTCGACGACGTAGCCGGAGGAGTCGGAGAAGGTGATGGGAGTGGCGCCGAGCTGCTGGGCCTTCTCGATGGCGTAGATCGCCACGTTCCCGGCACCGGAGACGAGGACCTTCTTGCCCTCGAGGGACTCGCCCTTGGTGGCGAGCATGGACTGGGCGAAGAGCACGGCGCCGTAGCCGGTGGCCTCGGTGCGCACGAGGGAGCCGCCCCAGGCCAGGCCCTTACCGGTCAGGACGCCGGCGTCGTAGGAGTTCCGCAGGCGCTTGTACTGGCCGAACATGTAGCCGATCTCGCGGCCGCCCACGCCGATGTCGCCGGCGGGCACGTCGGTGGACGGGCCGATGTGGCGGGCCAGCTCGGTCATGAAGGACTGGCAGAAGCGCATGACCTCGGCGTCGGAGCGGCCGTGCGGGTCGAAGTCGGAGCCGCCCTTGCCGCCGCCGATGCCCTGGGCGGTCAGGGCGTTCTTGAAGATCTGCTCGAAGCCGAGGAACTTGATGATGCCGGCGTTGACTGAGGGGTGGAAGCGCAGGCCGCCCTTGTAGGGGCCCAGCGCGGAGTTGAACTCGATGCGGAAGCCGCGGTTGACGTGGACCTGGCCGGCGTCGTCGACCCACGGGACCCGGAACATGATCTGGCGCTCGGGCTCGACGATGCGCTCCAGGAGGGCGCCCTCGGCGTAGTGGGGGTGCTTGGCGATGACGGGACCGAGGGACTCCAGCACCTCGTGGACGGCCTGGTGGAACTCGACCTCTCCACGGTTGCGAGCGACAACCTGCTCGTAGACCTTCTCGACAACGTCCTGCATGGGGGACTCCTTCGCCTAGCGGAATAAGCTCAGCACCTGGCTGGTCGCCGCGGCGCCGCGAGAAGACTTCCACCGAGACGTTCACTGAGACGAAACATCTCGCGATCCGGAGGAAACATAGCCGTCGCAAAGGCCGCATTCCGGACGTTCGCGCAACACAGATCACATTCCTGGAGGATCTGGAGGCATGAATAGTGAACAGCTTCCAGACGGTTCAGGCGAGACGGCCCGCTACACCCACGGTCACAGTGCGGCGGTGCTCAGCGCGCACTCGCGGCGCGGCGCGGCGGACTCGGCCGCCTACCTGCTTGCCCACCTGCGTGCGGGAATGGACCTGCTCGACGTCGGCTGCGGACCGGCGTCCATCACCGCGGATCTCGCTGAGCGCGTCGCCCCGGGGCGGGTCGTGGGCCTCGATGCCGCGGCCGGCGCCCTGGAGGCGGCTCGGGCGACGCTTCGCGAACGGGGTCTGTCCGAGCAGGTGGAGCTGACCTGCGGGGACATCATGGCCCTGCCCTTCGAGGACGCCTCCTTCGACGTCGTCCACGCCCACCAGGTCCTTCAGCACCTCGCGGACCCGGTGGGCGCCCTGGCCGAGATGCGCCGCGTCACCCGCCCCGGCGGGATCGTGGCCGTGCGCGACGCCGTCTACTCCGCCATGACCTGGTTCCCCGAGCCCGCGGGCATGGAGCAGTGGCGCTCGGTCTACATGGCCACCGCCCGCGCCAACGGCGGCGAACCCGATGCCGGCAGCCGGCTGCTGTCCTGGGCCCGGGAGGCGGGTTTCGCCGACGTGACCGCCTCGGCCTCCACCTGGTGCTACGCCACGCCCACCGACCGGGCCTGGCAGTCGCAGACCTGGGCGCAGCGGTGCCTGACCTCCTTCGGACCCCAGGCCGTCGAGCTGGGGCTGGCGGACGGGTCCGACCTGGAGACGATGGCCCAGGCGTGGAGGCAGTGGGGCGCCAACGAGGACGCCTGGTTCGTCGTCGTGCACGGTGAGGTCCTGGCCCGCGTCTGAGTGCGGGCGCACGGGATCGACCGGCACCGGGCGGGAGTCAGGCGCCCAGTGCCCAGACCGAGGCCGCGTCCGGCGCAGTGAAGCGGAAGCCGGAGGCGAGCAGCGCCTGAGGGACCGCGCGCTGGGAGGCACCGAGAAGCTCGGCGAGCATACCGCCGATGCTTCCGGTACCACCCACCGCCCCGGCCCTGCCCGCCCGGTCCAGCAGGAGCTGGGGCACCACCGCCACCGAGGGCAGACCGCCGGCGCGCGACAGCAGCCGGTGGAGGTCGCGGTTGCGCGCCGGCTCGGGA
>CAJZFF010000209.1 GCA_915069725.1 uncultured Actinomyces sp. | reverse complement strand
TCCTCGCCGCTCATCCGAGCGGCGAGGACCCTTTTTCACACCCGGAGCAGATGTGGGCGGCGGATGAATCGTTCCCACTGCTGGTATAGACCTGTCGCTCATGACCGGTACAATGATTGTTCGCGCAATGTATGTTTGAGTTTCGCTCAGTTTAGGTCTACTCTCCTGGCGAGTTCAGATGACTAGACAACATCTGATCTCCCCGCCCGCGGCAACGGTGCCGTGGTCATGAGACACCGTCGTTTCTAAGGAGCAGTCCCATGCGTCCCACCCACTACCTCTCCCGCCGCGCCGTGCTGGCAGGGCTGGGAACCACTGCAGTCGCCGCCACCCTGGCTGCATGCGCCACCTCCGGCAGCTCCGGCTCGAAGTCCGCTGGAGCCGCCGGTGAAGGGGACGCCAGCCAGGTCGACGTCGTCACCTGGTGGTCGGCCGGCTCGGAGAAGCTCGGTCTGGACGCCCTGGTCAAGGTCTTCAACCAGCAGTTCCCCAAGACGAAGTTCGAGAACAAGGCCGTCTCCGGGGGCGCCGGCAGCCAGGCCAAGCAGAAGCTCGCCGCCGACCTGGCCGCCAAGAACCCGCCGGACACCTACCAGGCCCACGCCGGCGCCGAGATCAAGGACCACATCGAGGCCGGCTACCTGCTGGACGTCTCCGGCCTCTATGAGGAGTTCAAGCTCAACGAGGCCTTCCCGGCCACCCTCATGGACCGCCTCAAGGACTCCGACGGCAAGATCTACTCCGTGCCCTCCAACATCCACCGGGCCAACGTCGTGTGGGCCTCGGTGCCCGCGCTCAAGGCCGCCGGGCTCGACCCGACCAAGCCCGCCACCACCATCGACGCATGGATCGCCGACATGGAGAAGGTCAAGGCCGCCGGTCTGACCCCCATCACCATGGGCATGGCCTGGACCCAGCTCGAGCTTCTCGAGACCATCCTCATCGCCGACCTGGGCGTGGACGCCTACAACGGGCTCTTCGCAGGCAAGACCGACTGGGGTGGCGCCGAGGTCACCAAGGCGCTGGGACACTACAAGACCATCGTGGGCTTCACCGACTCCTCCCTCTACACCGAGGACTGGGAGCCCGCCATGAAGCCCATCATGGACGGCAAGGCCGCCTTCAATGTCATGGGCGACTGGGCCGTGGCCGGCTTCGACGCGGCCGGCAAGAAGGCCGGACAGGACTACGTCTACTTCCCGGTCCCGGGCACCGACGGCGTCTTCGACTTCCTGGCCGACTCCTTCACCCTTCCCGACGGCGCCAAGCACCCCGGCGGGGCCAAGAACTGGCTCAACACCATCTCCTCCAAGGACGGCCAGATCGCCTTCAACACGGTCAAGGGCTCCATCCCGGCCCGCACCGACCTCACCGACGAGGAGAAGGGCAAGTTCTCCGAGTACCAGCGCTCGGCCATGGAGTCCTTCGCCAAGGACAAGATCGTCTCCTCCATCGCTCACGGCGCGGCGCTTCCGTCGAAGGCCACCAACGCGATGAATGACGCCCTGACCAAGTTCGCCCAGGGCGCCTCCGACGTCGCCGCCCTCCAGGCCGACCTCAAGGCCGCTGCCGCCTCCTGACCGGTTCCCCGGGGGCGGGGTGGGCCGTGTGTCCGCTCCGGTCCGCTCCCGTCCCCGGGGACGACCCCTCGCCGATCATCCGGCCGGAGCTCATCACCACGACAGGCGGAGTCCTTCCGCCACCTACGCATCAGGAGAACCTTGTGAGCACCAAGAGCGCCCCCGCGCGGCGCCGTCGGGCGAACTGGAGGCAGTGGGGCCCGGGCCTCCTGCTCATCTCGCCCTCGATCATCCTCGTCGGCGTCTTCGTCTACGGGATGATCGGCATCAACATCAACACCTCCCTGCTGGACATGCACACCGCCGGTCAAGTCTCCGGACGCAGGGGGACCACCGTCGTCGGGCTGAGCAACTTCACCTCCCTGTTCGGCAACCCGGACTTCCGTCACTCCTTCATCAACCTCATCCTGTTCACCGTCACCTTCCTGGCCGGAACCCTCGTGGTCGGCTTCCTGTGGGCCTGGCTCCTGGACCGCCCCATCAAGGGGGAGGGGATCTTCCGCTCCATCTTCCTGTTCCCCATGGCCGTGTCCTTCGTGGCCTCGGGCGTGGTGTGGCGGTGGCTGCTGAACTCCGCGCAGGGCGAGAGCGCCTCGGGGCTCAACCGCCTGTTCGAGATGACCGGCCTGAGGTTCCTGGAGAACTCATGGACCCAGAACACCACCTGGGGCATCCTGGCCATCGCGCTGCCGGCCGTGTGGCAGCTGGCCGGATACGTCATGGCGCTCTTCCTGGCCGGCTTCCGCGGCATTCCCGACGACCTGCGTGAGGCCGCCCGGGTCGACGGCGCCAGCGAGTGGCAGCTCTACAAGTCGATCATCTTCCCCCAGCTGACCCCGATCGCCCTGAGCGCCGTCATCATCATCGGGCACATGTCCCTGAAGTCCTTCGACCTCATCATGTCGATCACGGACCAGCGCACCTACTCCACCAAGGTCCCGGCCATCGACATGTTCAACTTCATGACCGACAACGACTACTCCAACGCCGCCGCCGTCGGCACGATCCTGCTGGTCCTGGTCGCCGTCGCCGTCATCCCCTACCTCATCCACGACGCCAAGGGCAGGAGGTGAGCGGCGATGACACAGGCACTCACGATGCGCACCCCGCGCCGCCCCGGCTGGGGCCAGACCGTCCGCTTCATCCTGCTGCTGGCCTCGGTGGTCCTCGTCCTCATTCCGGTCTACGTCCTGCTGGTCACCTCCTTCAAGGGATCCGCCGACGCCGACCCCTCGCGGACCTGGTACCTGCCCGAGGTCTGGGTCACCAAGAACTGGTCCAACGCCTGGAACCAGCTCAGTGGCGGACTGCTGCGCTCCCTGGCGCTGGTCATCCCCTCCTCGATCATCTCCGCGATGCTGGGCAGCGCCAACGGCTTCGTCCTGTCCAAGTGGCGCTTCCCCGGGGCCAACGTGGTCTTCACCCTCATCCTGTTCGGCATGTTCATCCCCTACCAGGCGGTCATGATCCCGCTCATGCGCCTGGTGACCAGTGCCGACCTGGGCTTCGGGATCCACACGCTGATCCTCATGCACGTCGTCTACGGCATCCCGATCACGACGCTCATCTTCCGCAACTACTACGAGACCATTCCCAACGAGCTCATTGAGGCCGCCCGGGTCGACGGGGCCGGCATGCTGCGCACCTACGTCTCGGTGGTCCTGCCGATCTCAGTGCCCAGCTTCGTCGTCGTCCTCATCTGGCAGTTCACCTCCGCCTGGAACGACTTCCTGTTCGCCCTGTTCTTCGGCGGCGGGGCGCAGTCCGGGCCGGTGACATTGGCGCTGAACAACCTGGCTCACGGGTCGATCCTGGCCGACTACGGTGCCTCCATGTCCGGTGCGCTCATCGCCTCGGTGCCGACCCTGGCGGTCTACATCCTGCTGGGCAAGTACTTCGTCGGCGGCCTCATGGCAGGCTCCGTCAAGGGCTGAGACAGGCCCGGGCCGCTCGCCCGCGTCCTACGCCTCGTTTGTCTCGGCCTGCTCTCGCATCCGGCTGCCGCCCTCGGCTTGGGGACGGCAGCCGGATGTGATGTGATCGGGGCATGGCACGTCGCAGATCCAAGCGCCCCTACGGGCAGGGGCACATCCCCTTGAGCATGGACCGTCTCGCCTCCGTGCCGCGTACCCAGACCGGCCCGGGCGGCGCCGACTTCACCGTGCGCCACCTGCGCGGCGGGGACAAGCCCTACACCTGTCCCGGCTGCCACCGCGTCATCCCGGCCGGCACCGCGCACGTGGTGGCCTGGAGCAACGAGTCTCTCTTCGGGGCGGACCGGGGCCTGGAGGAGCGGCGTCACTGGCACACCTCATGCTGGGAACGGCGCCTCTGGTAGAATCCGACGCCGACGCGACGCGAGGCAGTGGGGCTGAGAGTCACACGAGCGGCTCGGGGGAGTGCTCCTCCCAGCCCGGCAGCAGGCGGTCCAGCGCGAAGCGCAGCGGCACGATATCCCCGTCGCGTCCGCCCTCACCGATGGTCATCGGCACCGGCTGGCTCTCGGGCCTGACCCCGCGCAGGCGCTGAGCCAGGCTCAGCGGCATCGACAGGACGTAGTAGCGCCCCTGGGTGTCGATGCCGACCGTCTCGTCGGCCCTCAGGTACCAGCCGCGCAGCGGGGTGCGAGCGCTACCGCCCGCGTAGCCGCGCACCCGCAGAGGAACATCCTGGAGGCCCTCTTCGCGGGCGACCTCGAGGAAGAGCCCCACGATGCGGGCGGCCCGGGCGTGCTCGGCATCCTGACGCTCCTGAAGCATGCGGGCCCGCTGTGTGGCCGCACGACGACGCGACGCCGCCCAGTCGCAGTCACCAGAAGCACGGGTGCTGGTCGACTCGGTCTCGAACCGGGCGGCGTCGTCGGCAGTCACGTCGGGGCCTCAGCGACGTCCTTTGCCCTGGCGGGGGTTGCGGTTGGCAGAGCTGCCGGAGCCGTTGGAGCTCTTGCCGGGGGCCGGCACGTGCTCGATGCGACCGGGGCCGCTCTTCTGGGCGTTCTTCGGGGTCGACTGCGCGCCCGCCTGCTGGCCACCACC
>CAJZFF010000208.1 GCA_915069725.1 uncultured Actinomyces sp. | reverse complement strand
ACGCAGCGTGACGGCGGGCACGCCGTCGGCCAGGAGCCTGCCCGCGGCCCACAGGAACCATCCGGCACCGTCGGTCTGGGCGGGGCGGTTGTCCGGTACCTGACCGCTGCTGGTGTAGCGGGCCTCGAAGCCGCCGTCGGCCCGCTGCCAGGAGGCCAGGTTGCCCAGAACGCCCAGCGCCTCATCGGCCAGGTTCACCGCGCTAAGGGCGGCCGCGGCGAAGGCGGCGTCCCGGGGCCAGACGTAGCGCCAGATACTCATGGGCGCCGCCACGACCGCGCCCGGCGGGAAGACCTCGGCCCCCGGCGGCAGGGGTTCACGTAAGTCGCGTCCCTCCCGCCCGGCGTCCCCGGCGGAGGCGGAGGCCGCGTCGGTAGTGGAGGCGGGAGTCGGTGCCGGCGTCGGTCCGGCGGAAGGTTCGGCGGACGGTTCGGCAGGCCCGGCGGGGTTCATCGGGCCCGGCATGAGTGCCGGTCCGGTCAGGGCCAGCAGGTCGGTCAGGGCGCCGTCGGCCAGGCCCGCCCACCGGCCTTGAGGAAGGCGGGCAGCCTGGCGACGGGCGAGCGCCTGACGGGCCAGGGCGCTCTGCTGCGAGGTCGTCAGGCCCCACGGTTCGGGGGCCCGAGGCAGACGTGTCCCCGGGACGTAGGCAACGGTGTCACCCGGGGCCAAGGGGTAGAGGACGCCTCCCCCGCCCACGACGAGTCCGCCGCTCAGCAGTGTCGGGGCGCGGCGGCCGAGGCCCACCAGGCGCGAGCCACCCCAGAGGACCGCGGCGGCGGTGAGCGGGACCGCCGCGGCGAGAGTCAGGAACCGACGACGCCCGGGAAGCGCCAGTGGCCTCATGCCCCTTTACTGAGGCTTGTAGTCGTCACGCAGGATGACGGCGATCGTGGCGCCCTGGGTGTTCTCCGCGGTGCCCTCCACCACGTTGGTGATCCCGAGGCGCTTGCCGACCTCCTCGGCCGCGGGCCGGGCCTGCGGGGAGCTGAAGTAGACCGTCGACTGGGCCGGCTCGGCGTTCTCGTAAATCCCGGGGATGACCTCCACCGCGGTGAAGCCGCCGTTGGTGAGCTTCTCGCTGGCCCCCTTGGCCAGGCCGTCGGTGTTCGTCCCGTTGGCAACCGAGACCCCAGTGTTGAAGTCCACGTTGCCGGAGGCGCTGGCCGAGGCACTGGGTTTGGCCGAGGCGGCGCCGCCCTTGTCGCCCTTGTCGCCCTTGCTGTCCGCGTTCTTGTTGCCACCGGCCTGTCCGCCCTGGGCGGGCTGAGAGGAGGAGACCGCGTCCGACGAGCCGGAGCCTCCCGAGCTGTTGAGGAACAGCGTCACCGCGCCCCAGGCGAGCGCCGGGACAATGATGATGATCGCCAGCAGCGGCACCCAGCTGCGCCACCTGGGCACCTGGGCACGGTGCACGCCCACAGGAACCGGGCCGTCATCATCGCCGACGTCGAACTCGTCCTCGGGGTAGTCATAGTTGCTCACGCTCACAAGATACCGGTCCGAGCGTCATTCGTCGGGTATTGCTCACCACGTCCGGCTCACAAGGCGGTGACATGGGCCCGGCAGATTCCTGCGGGTATGGCAGGTGGGCCGTTAGGCTCGCGGCGTGACATCCGCCAAGCCCCTGTCCGAGATCATCGATCCCTCCTGGGCGCGCGCCCTGGCCCCCGTGGAGCCCACGGTCCATGAGATCGGGGAGCGGCTGCGCCAGGAGGTGGCCTCCGGCGTCGGGTACCTCCCGGCGGGCACCGACGTGCTACGCGCCTTCACCTACCCGATGGAGGACGTGCGCGTCCTCATCGTCGGACAGGACCCCTACCCCACCCCGGGTCACCCCATGGGGCTGAGCTTCTCGGTGGCGCCCGGCGTCAAGCCCCCGCGCAGCCTGGAGAACATTTTCCGCGAGCTGGTCAGTGACCTGGGCGTGCCCCGGCCGACGTCGGGGGACCTGACGCCGTGGTGCCAGCAGGGCGTCATGCTGCTCAACCGGGTGCTCACCGTTCGCCCGGGGGCGCCGGCCTCGCACAAGGGCTGGGGCTGGGAGAAGGTGACGCAGCGGGCGATCGAGGCCCTGGTGGAGCGCGGCGGCCCGCTCGTGGCGATCCTGTGGGGACGGCCGGCGCAGTCGCTGACCCCGATGCTGGGGCAGACCCCCATCATCGCCTCACCGCACCCATCCCCGCTGTCGGCCTCGCGCGGGTTCTTCGGCTCGCGCCCCTTCAGCCGCGCCAACGCGATCCTCACCGAGATGGGGGCCGCGCCCGTCGACTGGCGCCTGCCCTGAACGTCGAGGGCCGGCCCGGCCACCTGCCGACCAGGCCTTACTCCACGAGGGTCGGGATCCACTGGCCAAGGGTTATCCATACTGCACGAACCCACGACCCCCATGCAGTACACCCAACCCTCCCCCAGTAGCACCCCAACCTCGTGCACTACACCACCCGCAGGCCTCACACCCCACCAGACAACAGCACCGACCCCCGCGCCCGCAGCTCCTCGCCCCTTCTGGCGTCCTGCCGGCATTGCAAGATCAACAGACTCCGTCTGAGAGTACGCAGCCTCGCGTGTACCCGACGGTCGACGGCGGCTGCCCTTGTTTCATGGAACAAGCTCAGCCGATCCTCGAGGAAGACGCTGCCCCAGCAACGATGCCTCACGCAGGCCGGCCTCTAGACGCATACCCGCCCATTCCAGCTCCTGTCGGGGCCGGAGGCGCGCAACCTCCGCAGGCGGGAACTTCGTCAGAATCTTGGCGCCGAGCTGGCCTGGACGCATCATGTCTCCGTAGGACACGCGCAGCACCGTCCACCCCTGCGACTCAATCCTGTCCTGGCGCCGTTTCTCTTTCCACAGGTCCTCAGCCCCCTGGTACTTCTTCCTGCCGTCAGCCTCAACGACGAGTCTCCTGTCCGGCCAGCACATATCCACCCACCAACGCCCCTCGGAAGTCTCGACGGGGTACTGCACCTGCGGGATCGGCAGCCCAAGAACCAGAACCAGCCAGCGCAACGCGCTCTCAAGCGCCGACTCGGAGAACGGAGTCGCCAGCCCCAGCACCGCTCGAGCCTGAGCCACCCCGCGGCGTCTCGGCTCACACTTGAGCGTGCGGGCCCATTCCTGCCTCACTCGATCAATCGCCGCCGAGCACAGCTCGGGCCGCTCCCGGTCCGGTTGACAACAGCGACGCAGCACCGAGTCGGCGATGGCGAGCGCGTTGTGCGCTGGTTCGTCGAAGGCGCAGTCATAGGCCGTGCGCACCGCCGTCGTCGTCACCGTCTCCCCCACTGACTCGACCTCATGCGGCATCAGCTCAAGACGGCGTCGCCATAGATAAACATCCCGGCACCCGGAGGAGTCTGAGGGTCCCTCAGAGATCAGCGCGGGTGTACCGCGGGCCGGAACCCAGATACGGGGCAGAACGGTATGGACCTGGTTCGGGGCGCAGGACACCGCGAGGTAGACATCGGGCTCCTGGGAGAACATGTCGAGCTCAAGCGCCAGAGCCGCTGATGTGTGCGACAGAAAGGCCGTGGACAGCTGGGAGCGCTGGGCAACCACGGCCCGCGCCAACGACAGGGTGTAACGATGCTGCCAGCGCTCAGCATCACGATCCGGCAGCCAGTAGTATCCACGGGCCAAACGGATCCACGAACGCGGGGGAAGACAACCGCGGCGGGAGCGGCGAGATGTGTGCAGAAGACGCGGACGTAGATCGGAGACAGTGCCGGGAGCTGAAGGTCGCGGAGTCATATCTCAGGGTTGCTTACTGCGACGGCACGGGTCACCCGCTGCGATCAGCTCTGTGGATTAAGGTCGCATTCGCGCACCTGTGGTTCCGCACCCGACCTGGAAATCCGCACTCCACGAGGGTCGGGAGCCGCCTGTCCTGGAACGACGTCGGGACCGACTCGACCACCTGCCGGCCAGGCCCTACTCCACGAGGGTCGGGATCCACTGGCCAAGGGTTATCCATACTGCACGAACCCCCGACCCCCATGCAGTACACCCAACCCTCCCCCAGTAGCACCCCAACCTCGTGCAGTACACCGCCCACAGACCTCACACTCCAACAGCGGGCAGCACCGGCCCCGCCCGCACACAGCATGCGGCCTATCTGGCTCCCTTCCGTCGTTCTCCAGATCAACAGACTCCATCTGGCGGCACGCAGCCTCACTTCCTGAAGCACGCTCCCCGACAGTCGACGACGGCAGCCCTTGCCTCATGGAACAAGCCCGGCCGATCCTCGGGGAAGCCGCTGCCCCAGCAACGAGGCCTCCCGCAGACCAGCCTCCAGACGCATCCCTGCCCATTCCAACTCCTGCCGCGGCCGCAGGCGCGCAACCTCCACAGGCGGGAACCTCGTCAGAATCTTTGCGCCGAGCCGATCCGGACGCATCATGTCTCCGTAAGACACGCGCAGCACCGTCCACCCCTGCGCCTCGATCCCGTCCTGGCGCCGTTTCTCCTTCCACAGATCCTCGGAACTCTGGTACTTCTTCCTGCCGTCGGCCTCCAGAACGAGCCTCTTCCCGGGCCAGCACAGATCCACCCACCAGCGCCCCTCGGGAGCATCAATGGGGTACTGCACCTGCGGGATCGGCAGCCCCAGGACC
>CAJZFF010000207.1 GCA_915069725.1 uncultured Actinomyces sp. | reverse complement strand
ACGGTGGGCGACGCCGTTGAGGACGTCGTCGCCAAGGCCCACCGCAGCTACGGCGTTGAGATGGGCATTCTTCAGGAGTACGTCGGTCATGGGATCGGCACGGCCATGCACATGGCGCCCGACGTCCTGAACTACTCGGTACGGCGCCGGGGCCCCCGCCTCAAGCCGGGCATGGTGCTCGCCGTCGAGCCGATGCTCACCGCCGGCGATCCCGAGATCTGCGAGCTCGACGACGGGTGGACGGTCGTGACCGCCGACGGATCCCACGCCGCCCAGTGGGAGCACACGGTGGCGCTGGTCCCCGGCGGTGTGTGGGTGCTGACAGCCTCCGACGGCGGGGTGGAGGGGCTGGCGCCCTACGGCATCGAGCCGCGTCCACTGCGCTGAGCGGTCGTGCTCCGTTGAACCGGACGCTCACGAGAGCACCGGGCCCCGCCGAAGGGGCCGACGAGCCGTGTGGTTGGGAACACCGCGCTGGTGCTGGATCTCACGTGGTGGTCGGCGAGAGGATTGACGTATTGTAAGCAGTCGGTGCGCCAGACGGCCCGGCGTGCTCATGTCCGGTGTTCGCTCGGGGTTCCGCGGCTTCGTCGTGGCACTGGTGAGTCGGCGGGTACGAGCGTGCCGTCCGGCGGCGTTGTCGTTGGAGAACCCGAGCGAGAGAGCACCGACGGAGGAACATGGCTAAGAAGGACGGCGTCATCGAGGTCGAGGGATCGGTCGTCGAGGCCCTTCCGAACGCGATGTTCCGGGTGGAGCTGAGCAACGGGCACGTCGTGCTCGCGCACATCTCCGGAAAGATGCGGCAGCACTACATCCGCATCCTCCCCGAGGACCGGGTGGTCGTGGAGCTGAGCCCCTACGACCTGTCCCGCGGCCGAATCGTCTACCGGTACAAGTGACATGTCGGCTCTTAGAGCCGGCGGAGGAACATCATGAAGGTCAAGCCGAGCGTCAAGAAGATCTGTGACAGCTGCAAGGTGATTCGTCGCCACGGCCGCGTCATGGTCATCTGCGAGAACCCGCGGCACAAGCAGCGTCAGGGCTGAGTCCCCGGCGCCGGGCCGCCCAGTCAGTTGGACGGCCCTTTCCAGCACCCATCCCAGCGCACCCGCACCGCGGGTCCGCAACCCCCGGTTCTCGGAGGCCGGGGCCACCAGGCGAGGTGGGGGAGATGGGTGACGACCTCCGGGAGCACACAGGAGAACCACACCGTGGCACGCATTTCCGGTGTCGACCTGCCTCGCGAGAAGCGAGTCGAGGTCGCACTCACCTACATCTTCGGGATCGGACGCACCCGCGCGGACGAGACCCTGAAGGCGACGGGCGTCAACCCCGACACCCGCGTCAAGGACCTCACCGAGGAGGAGCTGGTCAAGCTCCGCACCCACATCGACGGCAACTACCAGGTTGAGGGTGACCTGCGTCGTGAGGTTCAGGCGGACATCCGCCGCAAGATCGAGATCGGCTGCTACCAGGGCCTGCGCCACCGCCGCCACCTGCCGGTGCACGGTCAGCGCACCAAGACCAACGCGCGTACCCGCAAGGGCCCCAAGCGCACCGTGGCCGGTAAGAAGAAGGCCAAGTAAGCAGCAGCTCGCGCCCCGCCCAGCGCAGGGCGCAGTGACGACCTCATCACGAAGAAGGAAGAATGCCTCCCAAGACCCGCGCCGCCGCGCGCAAGACGCGCCGCAAGGACCGCAAGAACGTTACCCACGGTCACGCCTACATCAAGTCCACCTTCAACAACACCATCGTCTCGCTGACGGACCCGCAGGGCGCCGTCATCGCCTGGTGCTCCTCCGGCCAGGTCGGCTTCAAGGGCTCGCGCAAGTCGACCCCCTACGCCGCCCAGCTCGCCGCCGAGGCCGCCGCCCGGCGCGCCCAGGAGCACGGCATGAAGAAGGTTGACGTCTTCGTCAAGGGTCCCGGCTCCGGCCGCGAGACCGCGATCCGCTCCCTCCAGGCCGCCGGCCTCGAGGTCGGCTCGATCACCGACGTCACCCCCCAGGCCTTCAACGGCTGCCGCCCGCCCAAGCGCCGTCGCGTCTGAGCTCAAGGGACGACGGCGCAGCCGGTTGCTGCGTCGTCGTCTCACCACGTTCCGCCCCCACGGCGGGACGCGGAGTAGGGCCGGCCCGGTCGGGCCGGCTGCTCCACCCATGAGGAACGGCGTCATATAGCGGGCGCCGCGACGAAAGGAAACCACGTGCTCATTGCACAGCGACCCACGCTCACCGAGGAGGTCGTGGTCGAGGACCGCCGCTCGCGCTTCGTGCTCGAGCCCCTCGAGCCCGGCTTCGGCTACACGCTCGGCAACTCCCTGCGCCGCACACTGCTGTCCTCCATCCCGGGGGCGGCCGTGACCAGCGTCCGCATCGATGGGGTGCCCCACGAGTTCCGTACGATCCCCGGGGTCAAGGAGGATGTCGCCCAGATCATCCTCAACATCAAGGAGATCGTCCTGTCCTCGGAGAACGACGAGCCGGTCGTCATGTACCTGCGCAAGTCCGGTCCGAGCGAGGTCACCGCCGGTGACATCACCCCGCCGGCCGGCGTCGAGATCCACAACCCCGATCTGGTCATCGCCACTCTCAACGAGAAGGGCAAGCTGGAGATCGAGCTGACGGTCGAGCGCGGCCGCGGCTACGTCTCCGCCAACCAGAACAAGGACCCCAACGCGGAGATCTCCCGCATCCCGGTGGACTCGATCTACTCGCCGGTCAAGAAGGTCTCCTACTCCGTCGAGGCCACCCGTGTGGAGCAGCGCACCGACTTCGACCGTCTCATCGTCGACGTCGAGACCAAGTCCTCCATCACCCCGCGTGACGCCCTGGCCTCTGCCGGCAAGACGCTCGTGGAGCTCTTCGGCCTGGCCCGTGAGCTCAACGTCGAGGCCGAGGGCATCGAGGTCGGCCCCTCGCCGATCGACGAGGCCTTCCAGCAGGACCTGGCCCTCATGATCGACGAACTCGACCTTCAGGCCCGCTCCTCCAACGCCCTCAAGCGCGAGGGCATCCACACCGTCGGTGAGCTCGTCTCGCGCAGCGAGGCCGACCTGCTCGACATCCGTAACTTCGGCGCCAAGTCCATCTCCGAGATCAAGGACAAGCTGGCCGAGCTGGGGCTCTCCCTCAAGGGCTCCCCGGTCGACTACGTCTCGGACGACGACTACGCCAACCCCACGTTCAGCGACGAGACCCAGGCCTGAGCCGGCTCGTTATTCACCTAGGAGACAACCATGCCTCGCCCCACTAAGGGTCCCCGTCTGGGCGGCAGCGCCCAGCACGAGCGTCACCTGCTCGCCAACCTGGCTACGCAGCTCATCGTTCACGAGTCGATCAAGACCACGGAGGCTCGCGCTCGTCGCCTGCGTCCCTACGTCGAGAAGCTCATCACCAAGGGCAAGCGCGGCGACCTGCACGCCCGCCGCACCGTGCTGAAGAAGGTGACGGACAAGTACGCCGTCTACCGCCTCTTCGAGGAGCTCGCCCCCAAGTTCGAGGGCCGCGAGGGCGGTTACACCCGCATCATCAAGACGACCCCCCGCAAGGGCGACAACGCCCCCATGGCGGTCATCTCCCTGGTGCTGGAGCCGGTTGCCCGCAAGGAGATCGTGGAGGACGCGGTCGCCACCGCCAAGAAGGCCGCCCAGAAGGCCGTCGCCGACGAGGACAAGGCCGAGAAGAAGGCCACGACCGAGAAGGCTGAGGAAAAGGCCGACAAGGCTGACAAGGCCGAGTACGCCGGTGCGGTCCGTCTTGAGGAGGGCGCCACTGACGCTCCCGACGACGACCACCTGGTCAAGGGCAACGAGGACTCCATGAAGTACCACGTTCCCGGCTCGCGCTGGTACGACGCCACGGTCGCCGAGGTCTGGTTCGCCAGCGCCGAGGACGCCGAGGCTGCGGGCTTCGCCCCCGCTGGCGGCGCCGCCGCCCAGAAGGTCGAGAAGTGAGCCAGAGCTGACGCTCTGAGCGAGAACTCCGGGAGGGCCGGTCACCTGATGGTGGCCGGCCCTCCCCGTGTGTGCTGGCGGATGGTGTCGGGTGGCATCGTCGCCGGCTGGGGCCTGGCGCGCGCCAGAGAAGAATGCGGTTTGCCCGTGTCGAGTCCAGGCGTCAGCGGACGATGACCACCCAGGTATCCCGCGATGGGGTGGGGAGGACGAGGCCAGCGGGAAGCTCAGGGCAGGCCGGTAGATCGGGGCCTTGAGCGTCGGACATCCTGATCGGGGACGTACTTCGCCGACGAGAACTGCGATGTCCTCCAGATCACTGGGGGAAGGCCGCAGTCGTATGGGGGAGAAGTACGTCCTGGGCGCAGAACGCAGTCCTCGATCCGCCCGGCTTCGAGTCCACCACGTGCGCCAGCGCCGCCGGGCCGGCGCCGCCCCTCAGAAGCCTCTGATGGAGTCCTCCAAGGCCTTCTGCTCCGTGGCGGCCTCGCTCTCCCGGCAGATGCGGGCGGCGTCGGCCTCCTTGCCCGCCCACCCGAGGACTGACGCATAGGTCCGCAGCGCGCCGGCGAGCCCTTGGTCGAAGTCCTCCGGGCGCCTGCGGACCAGGCTCCGGTAGGCGGCGACCGCCTCCCGTGCGGTCTGCAGGGCCTCGCCCCGGTGACCGGCCTCG
>CAJZFF010000206.1 GCA_915069725.1 uncultured Actinomyces sp. | reverse complement strand
CACGATCTCCTGCGCCACCGCCGCCGGAGTCCTGTCGGCCATTGACCGAGACCGCTATGAGGTCCTCCCTGTGGGCATCACGCCCGAGGGCCGGTGGGTGCTCGTCGAGGACGACCCGGCCGCTCTCGAGCTGAGCGACAGCCGGCCGCCGGTACAGATCACCACTGACGGACTGGGGCAGGGGGCGCTCTCCGCCCCGCTGGGAGGCGGCGAGCTCACCGTGCTCGGGCCCACGGGCCCCCGGGTCCTCGGCCAGATCGACGTCGTCCTCCCGCTTCTGCACGGACCCTACGGCGAGGACGGAACCATCCAGGGCATGCTGGAGATGATGGGCATTCCCTACGTCGGCTGCGGGGTGCTGGCCAGTGCCGCGGGCATGGACAAGCAGGTCACCAAGGTGCTCCTGGGGGCCGCGGGCATCGCCACGGCGCCGCACGTCGTCGTCGGCCCCCATGCCTGGAAGCGCGACCCCGAGGCGATCCTGGAGGCCTGCCGGTCCCTGACCTACCCCCTGTTCGTCAAGCCCGCCCGCGCCGGCTCCTCCCTGGGCATCAGCAAGGTCGACCGCCCCGAGGACCTGGCCGGGGCCATCGCGGCGGCCCGCGCGGTCGACCCCAAGGTCCTCGTGGAGAGCGGCATCGTGGGACGCGAGGTAGAGGTCGCCGTCCTTCAGGGCCGCGGCGACGACGCCCCCCGGGTGGCCGAGCCCGGCGAGATCGCCATGGACGCCTCCCAGGGCGCCGGCGAGTTCTACGACTACGAGACCAAGTACCTGGCCCACGACGCCGTGGCCATGGTGTGCCCGGCACGCATCAGCCCCGAGGCGCGCGATCTCCTCATGGACACCGCTGCCCGGGCCTTCGAGGCGCTCGGCTGCGAGGGACTGGCCCGCGTGGACTTCTTCCTCACCGATGCCGGCGAGGCAGTCGTCAACGAGATCAACACGATGCCCGGATTCACCCCCTTCTCCATGTACCCCTACATGTGGCAGGTCTCCGGCCTGGGCTACACCGAGCTGGTCTCCGAGCTCATCGAGCTGGCTGTGGCCCGCTCCACCGATGTCAACCGCTGAGCCGGCTCCGGCCGGCGCAGAGGCAGCGGGGCAGGGCGCGTGGGTCGGTGACCTCAGCGAGGAGGAGCTCCTCGCCGTCATCACCCCCCTTCTGCCGCGCGGCCCGCAGACCCCCGTCGGCACGGGGGACGACTGCGCGGTCCTGTCCTTCCCCGACTCGCGCACGGCTGTGAGCACCGACGTCCTGGTCGAAGGGCGTCACTTCCGCACAGACTGGTCCACGGGCCGCGACGTCGGGGCCAGGGCCGCGGCCCAGAATCTGGCCGACGCCGCCGCCATGGGGGCCAGACCTGTTGCGCTCGTCGTCGGCCTGGTCATGCCTGCGTCCACCCCGGTCGGCTGGGTACGGGACTTCGCCCAAGGACTGGCCCAGGGCTGCGAGCCCTGCGGGGCGGGCGTCGTGGGCGGTGACCTCAGCGCCGGCGACTCGCTGATCGTGTCCGTCACGGTCCTGGGCGACCTCGAGGGCAGGGCCCCGGTTCTGCGAAGCGGAGCCCGGCCCGGCGATGCCGTTGTACACGTCGGAACCCTGGGGCGCAGCGCGGCGGGACTCGCCCTGCTCAGCGCGGGTACTGACCACGCACCAGGCTCGCACACCTCTTTCTTTGCCGGCGGCCAGGAGCAGCCTCAGGTCCGTGCCTGTATCGAGACCTTCCGCGCCCCCACCCCGCCCCTGGCAGCAGGCCGCGAGCTGGCCCTGGTCGGCGCCACCTCCATGCTGGACGTCTCCGACGGGCTGCTGCGGGATGCCGGTCGGATCGCCCGCGCCAGCGGCGTCGTCATCGACCTCGATGATCCCGGCGACCTGCCGGACGCGTCCTTCCTCGAGCCGGTGGCTGCGCTCGTGAGCGGCCGTGACGGATCGGCTGCTCACGCCCTGGCCCGCAGCTGGCTGCTCACCGGGGGAGAGGACCACGGACTGCTCGCCACCGTCCCGGCACACGCCCTTGATCGGCTGCCCACCGGCGCCCGGGTGATCGGCCGGGTCCTGAGCCCGCAGTCCTCACCGGCCCGGGTGCTGGGGCACCGACCGGGTGTCCTGCTGGCGGGAGAACCCGCGCAGGAGCACACCGGGTGGGACCACTTCTCCCACACATGACGGGTCGTCACCCGTTGAGGGACACGGGGTACGACAAAGGCCGCCGACTGCTTGCGCAGCGGCGGCCTCGTGCTCGAAGGACTCGAGATGATGCGCTCAGATGTTGCGCGTCACCTTCCCGGCCTTGAGGCAGGACGTGCACACGTTGAGGCGCTTGGGGGCGCCGTTGACGAGAGCACGCACACGCTGGATGTTGGGGTTCCACCGGCGGTTGGTCCGCACGTGGGAGTGCGAGACGCTCTTGCCGAAGATGGGGCCCTTGCCGCAAACGTCGCACACAGCAGCCACGGTCTCACTCCTGATCTTCAATGCTTCAACGCTCAGGCTGATGCCTGGCGCCAGGTCTTACCGCCCAGGCGCGGGGCGCCGGGCAACCCGAACACAATAGCGGACCCGTGTGCGGCGCCCCAAGCCGCCTTGGCGTGCGTTCGGGCACATGCTGCTCGGTGTGGTGCTTGGTGAGTAAGGGTGGACTAGGTCTGCAATGTGTTGTATTTCACTGCTTGTGGGCCGTGTGTCCCAGGTGGGTGCGGTGGTAACGGCCTGACCAGCGCGCCGGTGGCCCGAGTACCCCTTCGGTTCCGCGTCGCCCAGAGCGCGGTCCTTGCGCCGGCACCTCGCTCCGGTGGGAGGAATGTGCCTGGGACGGTACTCTAAAACCACATATCAAACCGAAGGCTCGGCCCAGCCATGAACCAGGCTCGCTGAACGCCTGCACATATGCAGATCATGCAATGGAACAGAAGGTGTTCGCAGCGTGACACACATGGTGTGCTGGTCGTAGCCAGGACCCAGGGGAGGCGAAGATGGCGCAGTCTCAAGGACACCGCCCCGTTACCCCTGTCTCAGGGACCCATGTGCTGCAGGGGGCCGCAGTGCGGCGCTGGATCGCGCTGGCCGAGATCGTTGCCGATCAGACCCGGGATCTGGTCGATGTCCTCAATGTCTTCCCCGTACCGGACGCCGATACCGGAACCAACGTCCTGCTCACCCTGCGCTCGGCCTCCGACGCCCTCCACCGCCTTGGCCGAGCCGCGGATGCCGCCCAGGTGGCCCGCGCCGCAGCCGACGGCGCCGTTCGGGGAGCCCGCGGGAACTCGGGTCTTCTGGTCTCCCAGGCGCTGGCCGCCTTCGCCGACGTCTGCTCCGAGGCCCCCGACCCCACCGGCCTGCGCCCCGTCGAGCTCGTGCACGTCTACGAGGCCATGGCGGACACCACCTGGGCCGCGGTCTCCCGACCGGTCTCGGGGACCCTGCTGTCGGTCGCTCGGGACGCGGCCACGGCGGCCCGCTCCGCCCTTGAGGAGGCGACGGCGAGCTCGCCCGCGACCCTGAGCCTCATCGCCGCCGCGGCCGCCTTCGGCGCCCAGGAGTCCGTTGTGGAGACCTCCGGCCTCGGACACGGCCCGGTGGATGCGGGGGGAGCGGCCTTCATGCTGCTGTTGACCTGCCTGTCGGACACCATTGACGCGATGCAGGACGCGGGTCCCGGGGCGACGGAGGCCCCGGAGCTGCGCCAGGGCCACGAGGACGCCGACGAGCACGCCCCCTACACCGCCGTCGCCCGCCAGATGCTCACCGATCTGGCCGCGGGTGGGGTGCCGCACAGCGTGGGTCCCGAGCCCCTGGGCATGTCCACCGGTGAGTTCGAGGTGATGTACCTGCTCGAGGCGACCGCGGTCCAGGCGGGTCAGCTGCGCCGAGACCTGGAGCTCATCGGTGACTCCGTGGGCGTCGTCGGCACCCCGGACGCCCTGGGCGTGGGGCTCTATCAGGTCCATGTCCACACCGACACGCCGCGCGCCGCTCTGCCGCACGCGGGCCGCGCCCGCCAGATCTGCATCCACCACCTCCACCCCACCGCCCTGGTGACCTCCACCGACGAGCCTCCCTCCCCGTGGGGACCGATCGGCTCCGACCCCACCGGTCACGTGGTCTCCTTCGAGCGCCTGGCCGCCCGACGGGCCGAGCGCAAGGCCAAGTCGGTGCGTATGCACCCCTCCCAGGCGTCCGCGCCGCGCCCCGCCCCGGCAGAGGGACAACGCCTGACCAAGCGCTCCCGGCAGGCCGGGGTCGGCGTCATCGCCTGCACCCGCGCTCCGGGGCTCATCGAGCAGCTTGCCCGCTCCGACGCCGCGGTCGTCCTCCATCCCGATCGGGAGGGAATCGCCCGTGCTGCCGCGGACCTGGGCTCCTCGCAGGTCATCGTGCTGCCCTGCGACGCCGCCTGCACCGAGGCGGCCCACGACGCCGCCCGCTTCCTGGCGGCCCGGTCCGCCGTCTCCACCGTCCGTCCCCCGGTCGGGGCCTCGAGGGGTGCAGGTGGCAGCGCGCGTGAGACCGCCCAGGCCGGAACGCAGTCGGGCCGGCAAACCTCCCAGGGCATCCAGCTCCTCGTGTGCGACACCGACGACGAGGCCCGGGTCCTGGCCGCTGCGGTGGCCCTTGCCGGCAGGGGCGAGGAGGCAGAGCTGGCCGAGCTGG
>CAJZFF010000205.1 GCA_915069725.1 uncultured Actinomyces sp. | reverse complement strand
AGCGTCGTGGTCCTCTCCCCCGGGCCACCGCCGGTCAGGAGGAAGAGCATGTCGAAGTTGTTGAAGACCCAGATGGTGCGCAGGATGACCAGCAGACCAATGACCTCACGAATATGTGTCAGTGTGATGAACCTGAACCTCTGCCATCCGGAGGCACCATCCATCATCGCGGCCTCGTACTGCTCCTGAGGGATCGTCTTGAGAGCGGAGAGGACGTTCACCATGAACATCGGGGCACCGAACCAGATGTTGATCAGCAGCGCAACCCAGAAGGTCGTGTCGGGGTTACCCAGCAATGCCATGTTCTTATCAGTCACCCCAAGAGAGGTCAGGAGATTGGGGAGGAATCCATAGACATCATTGAGGATCCACTTCCAGGCAAAGGCGGTAATGATGGCGGGGAAGGCCCAGGGGACGATCAGGAGCGTACGGAACACCCCTGATCCGCGCGGAACCCGGTCCAGTGCGAGAGCCAGCACCATGCCTATCGCGAGCTGACCGGCAAGAGAGGCTGCGGTCCACTTGATCGATACCCCGAATGCGTTCCAGAAGCTCGAGGAGCCGAGCAGGTCCGTGTAGTTGGAGATCCCCACCACATGGTAGTTGGTGCGTAAGAGGTTCTTGTCTGTGAAGGAGTACCAGATGCTTGAGAAGACCGGGTATATCAGAAGGGCAAGAACAATGATGACTGACGGCGCCACAAAGACGACGCCCGTCCAGTTCATTCGCTTGATTCGTGTCATGAGCTCACCTTTCGGACTGGGCGGTGGGGAGACTCCTCTCCCCACCGCGTCGCCGAGTCACTTGATGCTGGCTCCGGCGGCCTTGAAGGCCTCGTTGAGCTTCTTCTCGCAGTCCTTGGCAGCGGCCTCGACATCGGTCTTGTCGATGATGATCGAGTGGTACATCTTCTCGATCAGCCCCTGACTGGTGAGGACTCCTGCCTGGACGAGCGGCCCCTTCTCCATGCCGATAGCGGTGCCGACACCCACCTGGTCCTGAATCACCTTGATGGAGTCGGAGTACTTCGTGATCGTCTCGTTGTTCGTGTAGCTCGGGTCCTTGGCGATGTCGTTGAGGACCGGCAGCATGCCGCCGGGAACCGAGTGCAGGAACTCGATGTACTTGTCCTTGGTGAACAGGAACTCCAGGAAGGCCTTGGCCTCCCGCTTGACCTTGGAGGCCTCCCACACCACCAGGGGCACGTTGGACACCTCGGCCGGGTAGTTCGCCGGGTCGGAGGCCTTCATACGGGGAAGCGGCGCCGCAGCAATGGAGTCGACCAGGTTGGGGCTGTCCTTGGCCACTCCGGAGATGTGGAAGCCGGAGTTGAAGTCGAAGGCGGTCTTGCCCTGGTAGAAGAGCGTCGCCTGGTCGAGGACCGCATAGTCCAGCGATCCCTCCGGGGAGACCGACTTGTACAGGTCGGTCCAGTACTTGATGCCGCCCAGGGCGGCCTCGGAGGTGAGGTTGGCCGTCCCGTCGTCCTTGAGCAGCCTCTGGCCGGCGGAACGCACATAGAAGTTGAGGTAGCGGGCCCCCAGCATGTCCCCCGTCCCCAGAGGCACGGAGAGTCCGTAGAGGCTGTCGGACTTTCCGATGGCCTTGGCCGCCTTGGCCAGCTCCTCCCAGGTCGTGGGAACGGACAGCCCCTTGGAGCTCAGCACGTCCTTGCGGTACCACATCACCTGGGCGTGGGAGTAGATGGGCACCGAGTAGGACTTTCCGTCCGACTGCCCCTCGGCCAGCGCCTGCTTGGGGAACCGGTCCCGACCAATGGAGTCGATGACCTTGTCCAGCGGCACCAGGGCCTCGGAGTTAATCATCTCCACGACGTCGTTGGGCAGTGCGGTGGAGACATCCGGCACCTGGCCTGCGGTCAGTCCAGTGGTCCACTTCGTCTTGAACTCGGACCAGGAGAACTGCTCGATCTTGACGGTGACGTCGGGGTTCTTCGCGTGGAACTCCTCGGCCATCTTCTTCATCCAGTCCGCACGGGGCCCCTGGGTGAAGGAGGACCACATGGTGACCGTGCCGCGCAGGGGCCCGGTCCCCTCGTCCTCGGCGGAGTCCTTGCCGCTGCATGCGGCCAGCGCGCCGCACATGCCGATGCCGCCCAGGACCATGAAGCCGCGACGGCTGAGTGCGGAGGCCGGGTGGGATGAGACGGGGGTGGAGGGAGTCATGACAGTTCTCCTTTGAACGGGGGATGACGGATGGGTGGTGAAGTGAGGTGTGGATGACGGGTGATTCATCGTCATGACCGCACGTCCTGCGACTCGGCCTGACGGGGATCGACGGTCTCGAGGCCGTCGGAGAACCAGCTCAGGGGCAGGCGTGAGAAGTACAGGCCCTGGCACTCGTTCTCCCAGAGGATCCCGATCCTGCCGTCGGGTAGGACGCACATGCACTGGTAGACGTAGTGCCCGGGGTTGAAGGTCCGCGAGTGCTTCCAGCTGTGTCCGCCGTCGAGGCTGAGCCGAATGACTCCGCAGCCTCGAAACGGGAGCATGAGCGAGGCGTTGGCGAAGACGATGCGGTCCTCCCCCTCGGGCGAGGGCAGACTGATCGCATTGGGCTGGCACCAGATCTCGGGAAGCGCCTCATCGAAGCGGATCGGCCCCCAGGTCTGCCCCGCGTCGTGGGACTCGCTGACGGCGACACGCCCACGAGGGTGCTGGTTGCGCATGAACAGCAGAAGGACCCCGTCTTGTCGTTCCACCACGGCGGCCTCGTGCAGTGACCAGGTCTCATCGACGAATGTCTGCGGGTCGAGCGCCCCCTCGGGGGTCTGCCGCCCTTCATTGGGGCCGTGACCGAGCTGCCAGGTCTCGCCGTGGTCGTCGGAGTAGGCGACCGTCGCGCACATCGCCAGCCAGTTCTGGTCGTTGTTGAAGTAGAGGGGAACGATGAGGCGTCCGGCGTGAGGGCCGTTCCTCAGGGCGATGCCGTTACCCGGGCAGGTTCCCAGGAACCTCATCCACGGCTGCTTCAGCTCAGGGTTGAGGTCCCGAGGCCGGCTCCAGGTGAGGCCGTCGTCGTCGGAGTAGGCGATCTGCAGGTAGCTGGTGGGGATGGCCAGGAGGGTCTCGGCCGGGTCCGCTCCGGGCGCCAGCTCGATGTTGCCCGCCGGGTTGCCGTCACACAGCACCGTGCCGTCATCCAGCACTCGGAACTCGGTGGCCTGGCCCTCGATCGTTGTGACCGCGCCATCGGGCTCGACGACGTAGCGTCCGTCGTCGAGGTCTCTGAGCAGCCGCCTGCCGTGCTCGTCGAATCCGGTGGAGGCCCAGCAGTTGGGCTGTCCGATCCCTCCCGGGAAGTGGTCGATGAGGACGTAGACCCGTCCGGTACCCGGATCCTGGACCATGCAGGAGTCGATGACTGACGAGGCGTCCTCCCCGCTTCCCGGGCAGTCGATGACGGTGCTCGCCGGCTCCCAGCTCCGTCCCCCATCCAGGGAGCGGCGCACGACGAAGTTGATGTCGTTGGGAGAGTCGTTGGCGTTGGAGACCCGCTGGTCGGCCCCGGCCAGGATGGTGCCGGAGGCCAGCGCGAGGAGGGATGGGATCCGGTAGGACGCCGAACCTCGGTATCCCCGGTCGAACAGGGCATCAGTCTCGATCGGCTCGACCTCGCACAGACGCTTGATCTGCGCGTCGCTGAGGGCGTAGTCGTAGATCCCCGCTCGTTGCACCTCGCCGGACAGGCGCACGCCGTCGCAGTCCTGCCCGACGACGATCTCGTCGAGTCCTTCGACCTCACCGAGGAAGAACTCGCCGGGAGCGTGCTGCTCCCGGAAGCCGTCAACGTAAAGATCGACGGCACCGTGCCCCACGGTGACCACGACCTCGTGCCAGCCGCCGTCACTCCATGCGCCGGCGGCCTTGACCTCCCGGCGCACACCCGTCCTGCTCACGCCGGCGTAGGTGATCCCCTCCGGCCCGACCGTCACGACGAGCTGCTCGCGTCCGAGCCCGCTGGCTGCCAGGAGGGCTCCTTGCTGCATACGGCCTCGCACCCGGAAGCGCAGCCAGAGGGAACCGTGCCGCGCATCAGCGAAGCTGGCGACGTCGTAGGGGCTCAGTCGGTTCGCGGCGAACTCGACCAGCGGCTCGGCACGCCGTGACAGTGCCATGACCTGCCGTGAGGTCAGTACCTCGGGGTGCACCGTGAACGAGGCAACCTCAGGACTGTCCCCCTGCCCGAGCACTACCTCCGTCAGCCCGGGAAGGTCCTTGAGAAACGCCGTCGTCGTTCCGCAGAAGACCTGGTAGCCGTCGAGGTAGAGACGGGTACCGGCGGGACTGACGGTGACTGCGGCGCTGTGCCAGCGCCCGTCATCGAGCGAACGGACGTCCTCGGCCTCCAGCTTGTTCCACCCGTCTGGAACCGTCGCCTCGTACACGAGCGACGATCCCACGATGCGCATGTCGAGGCAGGCTCCATCGGCCCCTCGTAGCGCGAACAGGTTGCCGTCCGATCTTGACCTGAACTCGAAGGAGATACTCCCTCTTTCACTCCTGAGGACTTCTTCCTCAAGGCGCATCGTTGCGCACACTGATTCCATGAGCTCTTCACCTATCTCGAAAAAGACACAGAGGTCTCTGTCAACGGATCATTCGACTGCCATTCACACCCGCTCATACTCATCACAGTGAGACGGGCTCATCAAGAATGCGTCTGGTAGC
>CAJZFF010000204.1 GCA_915069725.1 uncultured Actinomyces sp. | reverse complement strand
CGGCCGGCTTGCCGGGGCCGGGGGAGTCGGGGCCCTCGGCGGCCCCGGTGGACTCCTGGGGGGATCCCAGGTGCCACAGGCTCAGCGAGTTCAGGTGCGCCGTACCGCCCTCGGCGTGGAGTGAGACGCTCGTGGCGTTCTCCTTGGGGTAGACGGTCTCGGTGATGACGGGGGTGCCGTCGGCGGCGAAGACCTCTACGGAGTGGGCGTCGACGATGATGCGCAGGTGGACCTGCCCCTTGCTGTCCGGTGACAACGGCGCCGTGGACCGGGCCGGGAACGTCGGGGAGAAGTCGGTGACCCCGGAGTGGGTGCGGTCCACGACGAGCTGCTTGGCCTGGGAGTCATAGCCGATGAGCGTGTACTGCTCGCCGTTATCGAGGACCTTGAGACCGGCGAAGGAGGAGGCGCCAGGGCTCAGGTCCACACTGATGTCCAGAGAGGTGACCTGAGCGGCCTGTCCGAGGGAGGTCCCGCCCACCGGGATGTCGGTGTCCTTCCGGGTGAGCTCCTGGCCGGTGCGCAGGGACTCCAGGGCGGTGACGGGCTGAGCGGTCAGGCGCAGCGTGCCGTTCACCCGGGTCAGTCCCATCTCGCGCACCGTCGACATGGCGGTGCGCCAGGTGGTGGTGGGCAGGTCGCGCACATAGGCCCAGTTGCTCATCCAGCCCACCTGGTAGCGCTTGCCGTTGGGGACGTTGTCCCAGGTGACAGCGGCGTAGTAGTCCTTGCCGTAGTCCAGGCGTGGGACGACGTCGGCCCCGGAGAAGGCCTTCGTGTCCGACTGGAGGATCTGGTCGACCATGAGGTGGCCCCAGTCCTCGGCGTTGCCGTTGCGGTCCTCGATGACGAGCCGGGCCTTGCGGCCCTTGTAGGCCGCCACGTCCATGCTCGTCCACTCCAGGGTTCCGGAGTTGTTGCCGGTGGCGGAGGCGACGACCTTGCCGTCGACGACGAGGTTGACCGAGGTGTTGTCCGCGATGGGGGAGGCCTTCGTGTCCGAGGCGCGCACCTCGTCCAGGAGGATGTGTCCCCAGGGACCGGTGGCCGTGTCAGTGACGACGATCTGGGCGGACTTGCCCTTGAGATCGCTGACGTCCCAGCTCTGCCAGTTGAGCTCCTCCAGGTTGCGGCCGGTGGCCGAGCGCACCACCTTGCCGTCAACGATCAGCTCGACGACGCTCACCCCAGAGCCCCCGTCGGCGCCGCCCTCGGGGCGCGGGTTGTTGCCGCCGCCCATGAGGAGGTTGAGGTAGGGGGAGTCGATGGTGAAGGTCGGCGAGGTCGCGGTGCCGGTGGTGGCATCCGAGCCCTGCCCGGTGGCGGCGTCGAGATAGGTGTTGAGCAGCCCGGCGCTGGAGTGGTTGACCAGCGGCTGCTGGCCGGGGGTGGCGCCCTGAGGTGGCGTGGCCCCGAAAACACTGCCCTCCACGGTCCAGCCCTCCCAGGAGCCGTCGAAGCCGGCCAGGAGCCTGCCGCCGCCGTTGTCGCCGGTGGCCTGCGGGTTGTAGGGGTGCTTGCCGCCGGCGGTGCGCAGGTTGATGTAGGACGAGGAGACCGTGAACTCATCCGAGGTCAGCGTGCCGGTGTCGGCGTCGCCGCTGCCGAAGGAGTCCACGTAGGCCTTGCCCTGGTGTCCGGGCAGGTCCCCGGTGGCCGGGCCCGAGCCGAAGGCGGCGCCGTCGGCCTTCCAACCGGCGTAGCCGTTCTCGAAGTCGGCCAGGGTCGTGCCCTCCTCACCGGTGTAGTGGGGGATCTCGTCGGGGGTGAAGGTGGTGCCGTCCCAGCTGCCCACGAAGTACTGGGCGGAGTCGGCCACCGTGACTACCAGGACCCACTTGACCTCCTTGGAGCTGCCGTCGACCGGCAGCGGGAAGAAGTCCGGGCACTCCCACACCGCCGAGGTGATGCCCTCCCCGCCGAAGCTGGACTGCTCGGTCCAGTGGATGAGGTCGGGGGAGGAGTAGAAGGAGACCCGGTGCTCGGTGGCGTGGGAGACCACCATGGTCCAGCGTCCGGAGGTCTGGTCCCAGAACACCTTCGGGTCGCGGAACTCCTTGGAGCCGATGTCCAGGACCGGGTCCCCGTTGTTGTACAGGTTCCAGGTGCGGCCCTTGTCCGTGGAGTAGGCCAGGGACTGGGACTGGTTGCCGCCGACGTCGGCCCGCGTCCACACCGCGACCATGGCCGGGTTGTCCGGGCTGCCCAGGCCGGAGGTGTTCTTGGTGTCGATGACCGCCGAGCCGGAGAACACCCCGTACTGGGAGGTGTGCGGGATCGCCACGCCCAGCTCCTCCCAGTGGACCAGGTCCTTGGAGACCGCGTGGCCCCAGGACATGTTGCCCCAGTCCGAGCCCTCGGGGTTGTACTGGTAGAACATGTGGTACTCGCCGTCGTAGTAGACGAGTCCGTTGGGGTCGTTCATCCAGTTCTTCTGGGGGGTGTAGTGGCTCTGCGGGCGCCACCGCTCGCCGGACTGGTCGGCCTTCGGCGGCGCCGGTGCGTTCGGTGCGGCGGAGGCCGGTCGGGCCTGGCCGGAGGCGGCTGCGGGCATGGAGGTCAGCGTAGAGGCGGCCGCCAGCAGGCAGAAGGTGGTCAGGGCGCTGAGTGCTCGGGCGGTCCGACTCATGTGCTGTCCTCCGGGAAGCGGGCTCGGTGTGAACGTGAGTGGGCGCCGTTGCGGGGCGGAGGTGTATCGAGGGGCTGTCGCCCCGTTTCCTACGCCGATCCGATAACGCGTGTTAGCGCCAGTATTAAATTACGCGGCCCCTCGATGCTGAGCAAGCACCCGGGGGTCATTCCCGATCAGCATCGGGGACGTCTCAGGGTGCTCCCCGATAGTCGGTGGCGGGCCTCCTCGGCCAGACTGTTTGCCATGACGCAGCAGCAGTACCCCGGTCAGTTCAGCCAGTCCGCCCGCTCCGAGGGCGCGGGCGCCGCCTCCGGTCGGACGGGCGAGTTCTTCCGTTTCCGCGACTCCCTGCCCCGCCGCTCCCGCGAGCACCGCATTCTCGGTGGTGTTTGCGGGGGGCTGGCCGAGGCCTGGAACATGCCTGTCACCGCGGTGCGCGTCGGGGTGATCCTGGCCAGCTTCCTGCCCGGCCCCATGTTCCTGGTCTATGTCGGAGCCTGGTGCCTCATGCTCGACGAGCCCGCCCCCGCCCAGTACTGACTGTTCTCAGCCTGCCCGGGCGGGTCCGAGCTGACTGGCCCGGGCCGTGACAGTCCTCCGGAGACCTTTAGCGCTTCGGTAACACGACCCGTACCAGACTCACGACTACCGATATCGGCCGAGGACGTCGACGTCTTCGGTCCCGTAGAAAGAAAGGTAATGGTTGTCTCTTCGCTCTCCTCAATGCTTCTCTCCTGCCGTCTGTCCATCACTCGTTTTCTCCTGACGCATGCCCGTCCCTGCTGCCATCGGTTCCAGGCGGCGCCTCGGGGCCACGCGTGAGCGATGGGCTGCGCCCGCCTCGCCACCCCCGGTTCCACGGGTGACGCGGCGGGCGCAGCGTGCTGCTGAGTGGGGGTCGTCGACGCATGCGGGGGCAGAGCTCCTGCTCCTGCACGCATCGAGTGCCCCGGTCGCGAAATGAGGGCGGCGGCTTCGCGGGAAGGCGCCGTCGATGGGAGGATCGAGCCGTGACCGACACCGTGAATGCCGCAGCGACCGACATCGAGTTCCTCTCCGCCTACGACCAGGGCTTCGCCCGCGTCGCCGCTGTCACCCTGCCGGTGGTGCCCGTCGACCCGGCCGCCAACGCCGCCGCCATCATCGACCAGGCCCGCGCCCTGGCCGAGGATGGCGTCTGCCTGGCCGCCTTCCCCGAGCTGTGCCTGACGGGCTACGCCATCGACGACCTCCTGCTGTCCGACGTCCTGCTGTCCGATGTGCTCACCGCCATCGAGACCCTGCGCGCCGCCAGCGCCGACCTCCTGCCCGCCCTCGTCGTCGGCGCGCCCCTGCGCCTGGGCGACCGCCTCTACAACTGCGCCCTGGTCATCCAGGGCGGGCGGGTGCGCGGCGTCGCCCCCAAGTCCTATCTGCCCACCTACCGGGAGTTCTACGAGAAACGGCACTTCGCCCCCGGCGACGCCCTGCCCGCCGGGGTGGAGAGCATCGAGCTGCCCGGTGTGCTCAGCGGTTCCGACGGCGCCGAGAGTGCCGGCAGTGCCGGCACTGCCGAGCCGGTCGCCCGGGTCCCCTTCGGGGCGAACCTCCTGTTCGAGGTCGAGGACGTTCCCGGCCTGACCTTCCACGTCGAGGTCTGCGAGGACATGTGGGTGCCCGTCCCGCCGTCGTCGCTGGCGGCGCTGGCCGGGGCGACGGTCCTGGTCAACCTCTCCGGCTCGCCCATCACGGTGGGGCGGGCCGAGGACCGTGAGCTGCTGGCCCGCTCCTCCTCGGCCCGGGGGCTGGCCGCCTACGTCTACGCCGCCGCCGGGCAGGGCGAGTCCTCCACGGACCTGGCCTGGGACGGTCAGACCCTCGTCTACGAGAACGGCGAGCTGCTCGGCACCACCGAGCGCTTCCCCGACGGGCCGCGCGTCACCGTCGTCGACGTCGACATCGAGGGCCTGCGCGCCGAGCGCCTGCGCCAGGGGACCTTCGCTGACAACGCCCGCACCCTGAGCTCCCCGGTCGCCAGTGCCCCGGCCGCGGCCACCACCTTCACCGACCCCGCGGCCCTCCGGCGCATCCG
>CAJZFF010000203.1 GCA_915069725.1 uncultured Actinomyces sp. | reverse complement strand
CCCTTCCACGTCCAGATCATGGGCGGCGCCGCCCTCCATCTGGGCAATATCGCCGAGATGAAGACCGGCGAGGGCAAGACGCTGGTGGCCACCATGCCCTCCTACCTGCGGGCGCTGACGGACAAGGGCGTGCACGTCGTGACCGTCAACGATTATCTCGCCGAGTACCAGTCCGATCTCATGGGACGCGTTCACCGCTTCCTGGGGCTGACCACGGGCTGCATCCTGACCGGTCAGACCCCCGCTGAGCGCCGCAGGCAGTATGCGATGGATATCACCTACGGCACGAACAACGAATTCGGCTTCGACTACCTGCGCGACAACATGGCCCAGCGGCCCGAGGATCTCGTCCAGCGGGGTCATGCCTTTGTCATCGTCGATGAGGTCGACTCCATCCTCATCGACGAGGCCCGTACACCGCTGATCATCTCCGGTCCGGCCAGTGGCGATGTCAACAAGTGGTATCAGGAGTTCGCTAAGATAGCCGCGCGCCTGAGGGCGGATAAGGACTATGAGGTCGATGAGAAGAAGCGCACCGTCGGCGTGCTGGCGCCCGGCATCGAGCGTGTCGAGGACTATCTGGGCATCGACAACCTCTACGAGTCGGAGAACACGCCCCTGATCGGCTTCCTCAACAATGCCATCAAAGCCAAGGAGCTCTTCCACCTCGACAAGGACTACATCGTGCGCGACGGCGAGGTCCTCATCGTCGATGAGCACACCGGTCGAGTTCTGCCGGGGCGCCGCTACAACGAGGGCATGCACCAGGCCATCGAGGCCAAGGAGCGCGTGGAGATCAAGGCCGAGAACCAGACCCTGGCCACCATCACCCTCCAGAACTACTTCCGCCTCTACCCCGAGGGCTCGCGCTCGGGCATGACCGGTACCGCCGAGACCGAGGCCGCCGAGTTCGCCGGCACCTACAAGATCGGCGTCGTCCCGATCCCCACCAACAAGCCCATGATCCGTGAGGACCAGCCCGACCTCGTCTACACCACCGTCGAGGCCAAGCTCGACGCCGTCGTCGACGACATCGCCGAGCGTCACGAGCTCGGCCAGCCGGTCCTGGTGGGCACCACCAGCGTGGAGAAGTCGGAGATCCTCTCCGAGCGGCTGCGCGAGCAGGGCATCCCTCACGAGGTCCTCAACGCCAAGCAGCACGCCCGCGAGGCCGCCGTCGTGGCCATGGCCGGGCGTAAGGGTGCCGTCACCGTGGCCACCAACATGGCTGGACGTGGAACCGACATCATGCTGGGCGGCAACGCCGAGCACATCGCGGTCACCGCCCTCAAGGAGGCCGGTCTGGACCCCGAGGAGAACGCCGAGGAGTACGAGAAGGCCTGGCCCGAGGCCCTGTCCGCCGCCAAGGAGGCCTGCCGGGCCGAGCACGACGAGGTCGTCGAGCTCGGCGGTCTCTACGTGCTGGGGACCGAGCGTCACGAGTCGCGGCGCATCGACAACCAGCTGCGCGGCCGCTCCGGTCGTCAGGGGGACCCGGGCGAGTCCCGTTTCTACCTGTCCATGGAGGATGACCTCATGCGCATGTTCGCCTCCGGGCTCGCCCAGCGCATCATGTCCTCGGGTGCCTATCCCGACGACGTCCCCCTGGAGTCCAAGATGGTCACTCGCGGCATCGCCGGGGCCCAGCGCCAGGTGGAGTCGCGCAACTACGAGATCCGCAAGAACGTCCTCAAGTACGACGACGTCATGACCGAGCAGCGCGAGAAGGTCTACTCCGAGCGCCGTCAGGTCCTGGACGGAGAGGACCTCGAGCCCCAGATCGAGGCCTTCCGGGCCCAGGCCGTCACCTCCATCGTCGAGGCAGGCACGGCCGAGGGCCGCCCCGACGAGTGGGACCTGGACGCCCTGTGGGGCGAGCTGGGCCGCCTCTACCCGGTGGGCCTGACCCAGGACGAGGTCGTCGAGGCGCTGGGCGGTAAGAACGCACTGACCTCGGAGCGTCTCATCGAGGAGCTCACTGAGGACGTCGCTGTGGCCTACGAGGACGCCGAGGCCCGCATTGAGGCCAACGCCCTGGCCCACGTCCAGCTCGGCGAGGACCCCATGCGCACCCTGGAGCGCCGCATCCTGCTGGCCGTGGTGGACAAGCGCTGGCGGGAGCACCTCTACGAGATGGACTACCTCAAGGAGGGCATTGGGCTGCGGGCCATGGCCCAGCGCGACCCCCTCGTGGAGTACGCCAACGAAGGCGCCCGCATGTTCCGGGCGATGATGGAGGGGATCCGCGAGGAGACCGTCGAGCAGATCTTCGCCAACGTCGCCCGCTTCGACGCCGCCGCCCAGCGCGCCGCCGAGGACGGCACTGTCGAGGCCGCTCAGGCGGTCGCCAAGGCCAATGCCACTGCTGCGGCCGGCATCAGTGTGGGCCAGGCCGGCGGCCAGGGGCGCGGCACGGTTCTGGGGGACACCGGGCAGGCCTCGATGGAGCAGCGGGTCACCTACTCCGGCCCCAGCGAGTCCGGCGAGGAGGAGACCTCCGGGGCCTCCTCTCGCAGGGCCTCCCGTTCCGGCGCCGACTCCGGCGGCAACCGGGCCGAGCGTCGTCGCTCCAGGAAGAAGCGCCGGCACTGAGGCTCAGCGCGAGCTGACGCGACTGTCGATGATCCCGTCGGAACCCGGCAACCAACCGGGGTTCGGCGGGATCACGCCATCTCCAGGCCGGTGAGGATCCAGCGTTCGCGCAGCAGCTCCAGGCGTGCTGCCGCGGCCCGGACCCGGTTGCCCTCCTCCAGCAGGACAGTGGCCTCGCAGGCTCCCGACATGGTCAGCTCGGTGCGCACGCTACGGATGCGTGGACGTCGTGGGCTCGACTGGCCTCCCAGGATCCGGGCGGCCAGGCCCGCCCGGCGGGCGAGGGCCTCGAACAGGGAGGGGCTGGTCCAACGGGCCAGGTGGTCCACCGGGCGCAGCCCGGCCAGGACCTCGCTGGCGGCCGTCACCACGATGGCGGCAGTGCGCGAGGCGTCAGTGCCGGCGGTGGGCCGCTGCGTCAGGGGCGCACCCCGTGTGACGGAGCCTGCGTCGTTCACGGGCTTGGAGGGTTTGTGCGGAACCGCACGAGTCGGCGTCGGGTGACTCGGTGCGGGGCGGCTGCGACGTTGAGCGTCGGTCTTGCGGCGTGCGGGACGGGTGGCTTGGACAGTGGTGGTCGCGGTCATGGTGGGCTCCTGGGAGTGGGAGGGTGCCCCGTGGGCACGGAGTGCGAGGTGGAATGAGGAAGGTGGTCGGGGCCTACGGCGGGGGCCGCCGGCGCTGGTGCGTTGCGGTTCATCGTGATGGCGCTTGACCTCCTGCCGATGTGCTCGGTGCGGACAGGGAGTCCGGGACACTCAGGACCGTGCCAGGCCGGATCAGCGACGGGTCGGCGCCGATGGCCTCGGAGTTGGCGCGGTACAGGGCCGGCCAGTCCTGCGCGATCTGTGCGGGGGCGGAGCCGGTGGGCAGGAGGTGAGCGGTGATGGACCACAGGCTCTCGCCGGGTGCGACGGTATGAGTGGGCCCTGAGGAGGGCGCGGAGTCGGGGTCGGTGGAGGGCTGTGCCGCCTGGCTGCCCGGCGGTGTCGAGTCCGCTGACTGGCTTGCGCCTTCTGAGTCGCTGGAACCTGTCGAAGCGCTCGACGGGGGCTGATCGGCCGGCGGCGACGGCGTCGAGGACTGCGACGTCGGTGAGGCGGGTGCCGAGCTGGTGGGGCGCCATCCCAGGTCATCCCCGCTACTGGTCTCCTCGCTGGCCAGCGCCGGCGCCGAGGACAGGGAGACGAGCAGTGCGGAGGCGACGATGCGTCTGACCGCTGGCGCTCCCCAGGCCTCGAGGGCTCTGACCGCCAGCGCGCGGGCGCCGCTGCGGCAGCGCTTCGAGGGACCGTTCGCCCTGGGGAGCGCCATGAGTGCCAGGAGGGCCGAGACCACGTGCCATAGGGCCCCCAGGGCCCCGCATGTGCAGGTCCCGGCCACCACGGCGTCCGACAGGTCGCTCAGTCCCCAGGCCTGCGGCGGGACCTGCACGAGCTGCTCCGCGGCGCCGTGGGCCGTGCGTCCCAGAAGTATCAGGACGGCCCCTGACGTTGCGGCCAGGAGTGTCAGTCGTTGACGGGCTCCCATGTCACTCTCCATCGCCGATGATGTCGTTTGATGATGTTAGGTGTACTCCTATGATGTGATGATGTCAATAGTGACGACGTGACATGCTGTGCGCTGAGTCGTGGTAACGGGGTGGGAGTGGTGCTGGAGGTGCACGGCTTGAGTCGCCTCGGTGTGCTTTCCTCGGCGTGCGGACTGTGGTGAGGTGGGCCTATGGACTGGGACGCGATGATTGCCGACCTGGAGAGCAGCTTCGATGCTGAGCGCCGTGCGGACCTGGTGGCGCAGAGTGCCGAGCTCGCGGAGGCTGAGCACGCCTCCATCGAGCTCGTCGACCGTCTGCGAGGCTCGGTGGGCCGGCTCATCCACCTGCGGACTCGCGGCGGTGTCCCCGTCGACGGTGTGGTCTGCCGGGTGGAGCCCTCCTACGTCCTCGTCGATGAGGGGGACGGGCTGCAGGCCGTCGTTCCGGTGAGTGCGGTGGCCACCGTGGTGTCGCTGGCCGGTCCGGCGCCCCGGGATGGTCGCCGTCGGCCCACGCTGACGGCCCTGATGCGTGAGATCGCCCGACGCGGAGCGCGGGTGCGCCTGGTGCTGAGCTCTGGAGAAGTGGTGGGGCGGCTGGTCCGGGTGGGAGCGGACCATGTCGATG
>CAJZFF010000202.1 GCA_915069725.1 uncultured Actinomyces sp. | reverse complement strand
TCGGATACCGATGCCGGCGTCGACGAGCTGGACCGCCATCACCGCAAGGGCGCCCCGGACACTTTCGACGTCGAGGGCTACCTGGCAGCCCTGGATCGGGTGCGAGCTGACGGCGCTCCTCAGGTCTTCGTCCCGATCTACCGACGGGACCTGCACGAGTCGGTGTCGGCTGGGGGCGTCGTCTCCGGAACCGGCGTCGTCGTCACCGAGGGCAACTACCTTGCGCTCGAGACGCGCGGCTGGGGCGCAGTACGAGAGCGGATCGACCTCCTCATCCACATCGACGTACCCGAGGAGGTGCTCGTTCCCCGGCTCATCAACCGGCACGAGGACTTCGGCAAGAACGCCCTCGACGCCGGTCACTGGGTGCGCACGGTGGACCTGCCCAACGCCCGCCTCATCGCCACGAGCGTCCACCGCTGCGACGAGGTGTGGCGCGAGCCCGAGGATGAGTCCAGCTCCGACGACGGCGCTGACGACGAACTCGAGTAGCGCCTCGGCGGCCCGCACCTGCGTCCGCGCAGTGGCAACCTTCTGGCACGCGATCACCGGCTCCCTGCTGGCCATGCACTGGCGCCTGCACGGATTCCCGACCGGGGAGGACCCGCACGCCACCGTGCGCGAGCTGCGCCGGTGCACCAAGAGCCGAGGAACTGTCACCCACGAGCGACTGACAACGCCGCAAGGAGGGGAAGCAGCGGACGTGTGAGCCATGCGCTATTGCCAGCAATGCCGCGATTACTGGCAATAGCGGCAAGTCTGGCGTATAGTTGACGTGCCGCCGCGTTACGGCGCGGAGTGGAAGTAAGCGCCGGTGCACCCGTGTCGTCATGTGGGCCCGGCGTTCGCGCTACCTACGGGGGTTAATCTCCTCCACTCGCACGAGATCAGCGACAAATCCCCAGTAGCCACCAGTACTCAGATCGGCTAGATAGTCTCCCAGCACCCCAACCACCTGATCCGGAACCCACAGTCGCCTATCTTCATAGCCGAACTTATGAGACAAACGAAATCTTGGCGTCAACACCTTATTACGTTGAGCTAAGGAAATCGTGTTCTTATCCTTTTCATCTTGGCTTCGCTGTCTACGTTCAAGAACAAGTGAATGCACGTCAAAGTCGCCCTCGAGAAGCGTACATAGATAATGCAGCGCCTGCTGTCTCGCGTGCTCCTGACCCTTTCCCGCAGGAATGGGCGAAACTGCGACAACAAGATGATTCGCACCATGTTCGCCGATAGTCTTACAGACCGCTCGCTTCGTTCGAGGAACATGATCTCTCCAGTGGAGTTTCCCACCTTGGCGCACATAGACAGATAACGCATCCGCAAGATCAGATTGACCTTCATCAGTAATGTATGCGCCTAACAAGTACACCGGATCAGGAACGCCAGAACGGCGAACACTTTCATCCCCGTAGGCAACGCGGCCCACTCACAATCCTCTCCATATTTATTCAAATCTCCGAACGTTTCCAACTCACAGCATGCAGGAGACGCAGCCCTCGACCTCGGTGCCGGTCAGGGCGGCCTGGCGCAGGCGGATGTAGTAGAGGGTCTTGATGCCCTTGCGCCAGGCGTAGATCTGGGCGCGGTTGACGTCGCGGGTGGTGGCCGTGTCCGGGAAGAACAGCGTGAGGCTCAGCCCCTGGTCCACGTGCTGAGTGGCCACGGCGTAGGTGTCGATGATCTTCTCGGGGCCGATCTCGTAGGCGTCCCGGTAGTACTCGAGGTTGTCATTCGTCATGAAGGGCGCCGGGTAGTAGACGCGGCCGATCTTGCCCTCCTTGCGGATCTCCACCTTGGCCACGATCGGGTGGATCGAGGAGGTGGAGTTGTTGATGTAGGAGATCGAGCCGGTGGGCGGCACGGCCTGCAGGTTGCGGTTGTACAGGCCGCCCTTCTTGATCCTCTCCGCTAGCTCGGCCCAGTCCTCACGCGTGGGAACGTGCACACTGGAGGCCGCGAAGATCTCCTTGACGCGCTCGGTGACCGGCACGAAGTCCTGGGTCACGTACTTCTCGAAGAACTCGCCGCTGGCGTAGGCCGAGTCCTCGAAGCCGACGAAGCTCTCCCCGCGCTCCACGGCCATCTCGTTCGACGCCGTCAGGGCGGCGAACAGGACGCTGGCGAAGTAAACGTTGGTGAAGTCCAGCCCCTCCTCCGAACCGTAGTGGATACGCTCGCGCGCCAGGAAGCCGTGGAGGTTCATCTGCCCCAGGCCGATGGCGTGCGACTCGTGGTTGCCTCGGTCGATGGAGGGCACGCTGGGCAAGTGGGTCTGGTCGCTGACGGCGGTCAGGCCACGCACGGCGGTGCGGATCGTGCGAGCGAAGTCCGGGGAGTCCATCGTCTTGGCGATGTTGAGGCTGCCCAGGTTGCAAGAGATGTCCTTGCCCACATGGGCGTAAGTGAGGTCCTCGTTGAGCTCGCTGGGCTCGGAGACCTGGAGGATCTCGGAGCACAGGTTGGACATGACGACCTTGCCCTTGATGGGGTTGGCCTTGTTGACCGTGTCCTCGAACATGACGTACGGGTAGCCGGACTCGAACTGGATCTCGGCCAGGGTCTGGAAGAAGGTGCGGGCGTTGATCTTCTTCTTCTTGATGCGCCCGTCGTCCACCATCTCGCGGTACTTCTCGGTGACGTTGATGTCCGCGAAGGGCATGCCGTAGACGCGCTCGACGTCGTAGGGGCTGAAGAGGTACATGTCCTCGTTGTTGCGGGCCAGCTCGAAGGTGATGTCCGGGATGACGACGCCCAGCGAGAGGGTCTTGATGCGGATCTTCTCGTCGGCGTTCTCACGCTTGGTGTCCAGGAACCGCATAATGTCGGGGTGGTGGGCGTGCAGGTACACGGCCCCCGCACCCTGGCGGGCCCCGAGCTGGTTGGCGTAGGAGAAGGAGTCCTCCAACAGCTTCATGACGGGGATGACGCCGCTGGACTGGTTCTCGATGCGCTTGATGGGGGCGCCCATCTCCCGCAGGTTGCTCAGCAGGAGGGCCACTCCTCCGCCGCGCTTGGACAGCTGGAGGGCGGAGTTGATGCCGCGGGCGATCGACTCCATGTTGTCCTCGATGCGCACGAGGAAGCAGGAGACCGGCTCGCCGCGCTGCGCCTTGCCCTCGTTGAGGAAAGTAGGGGTGGCCGGCTGGAAGCGACCCGACATCATCTCATCGATGAGCCCCAGTGCAAGCCGCTCGTCGCCGTCGGCCAGGGCCAGTGCCACCATAGTGACGCGATCCTCGAACCGCTCCAAGTAGCGTTCGCCGTCGAAAGTCTTGAGCGTGTACGACGTGTAGTACTTGAAAGCCCCCAGGAAGGTATCGAAGCGGAATTCGTGCGCGTAGGCGGCCTCGAAGGCCGACGTGACGAACTCCGGCGAGTAGCGGTCGAGAACGGACTTCTCATAATAGCCCTCCTCAATCAGATAGGAGAGCTTCTCCTCAATGCTCCGGAAGTGGACCGTATTCCGATCGACGTGCTGAAGGAAGTACTGACGCGCCGCCTCGCGATCCGCATCGAATTGGATCCTGCCGTTCTCGTCATACAGGTTCAGCGCGGCATTCAGGGAGTGATAATCACGCTCAGGGGAGGGGGCTGCTTCCGGCCCGGCGTCCGTCATCGTTTCTGCCAAAACGTATCCAATCCTTCTCTCACGCGTTCCACGTCGGTGGGGGTCCCCAGGAGCTCGTAACGGTACAGCAGCGGTACATCGAGTTTACTGGCGATAATATCACCGGCCAGACAGTATGCCTCGCCGAAGTTGGTGTTGCCCGAGGAGATCACCCCCCGGCACAGAGACCGATGATGCGGATCATTGAGAAATGCAATGACCTGCTTGGGAACAGCCCCTTTGACGCTGCCACCGCCGTACGTCGGCACGACCAGGACGTAGTCCTCATCAACGGTGAGCGGTCCATCCGCCCGACGCAGTGGAATGCGCGCGCACCGGTAGCCGAGCTTACCCACGAAACGGTGCGTGTTCTCCGAAGCGGAGGAGAAGTACACCAGGAGCGGGCCGTCCCGGTGCTCCGAGACGGTCACGCCCCTCGAACTGCGAGGCTCGGAGAGGCGAGCGCAAGAGCCTTGATCTTGTCCGGGCGGAAACCGGACCAGTGCTCCTCCCCCGCCACGACGACCGGGGCCTGGGCGTAGCCGAGGGACGTGACCTGCTCGAGGGCCTCGGCATCCAGCGAGATGTCCACCGTCTCGTAGACCAGGCCCGCCTTGTCCAGGGCACGGCGGGTGGCGCTGCACTGCACGCAGTTGGGCTTGGAGTAGACGGTGATCGCCATGTCGGTCTCCTGGCTCTCGTGAAGGGTCGATGGATCGCATACCCGAGCCGCCGGCACCGGCCCCTCGGGAGGAGGGTCTTCCCCGGTGCGACAACGCTCGTGTCATTCTCGGACGGGCGCGCCCGTCTCGCGAGGTATGACACTACCCCTAGTGGTGGTGACGTGCCAGCACCCCAAGATGATGTGCCTTACGTGGCGCTGTGCGCAGCAGGCCTGCTTCCTGTGGACAGCCGCGCCCGGCCTGTGGACGCGGGCCAATGACGTCGTCGCCCGGCACCCGCGCGACAGGGCGGCGACCGCCTCACGATCTGCGCAACCATGGTCTTACAGGGGTGTGACACGAACCCGCGCCCCTGGCCCGCAGGACTCCCCGAGCGGCTCGCTCCGCGCATCCCCACCCTGGGGACAAGGTCCGCAGGACACGCCGGCGACCCGGATAGCACCGGCGTGTCGGCACC
>CAJZFF010000201.1 GCA_915069725.1 uncultured Actinomyces sp. | reverse complement strand
CCTCGAAGATCTTGCGCTGCTCCTCGGGCAGGCGGCGGTGCGGGTTGTTGATGATGAGCCCGGGCCGCAGCGGCACGAAGGTGGCGTCGATGTGGATCGGGTAGGGGTCGCCGGGGAAGTTCACTGCGTGCACCCGCAGGTCCGGGTAGTAGCGCTTGAACCACTCCATGGCCTTGCGGTTGGTGGTCAGACCGTGCTGGATGAACAGGTCCTTACCCACGCGCATGACGTCGGCCGCGTCCCACATCGGCTCGACCTCAGTGGTCACGAAGTCCTTGGCGGCGGTGCGCTCAAGGCGCTCCTCCAGGGAGATCCGCTCGTCGTAGTAGTTGTGCTTGTAGGACTTGTCCGTCAGCCGCGGACGAGGGGCCTGGGTCCACTTGAACTCCGGGTCCTCCTCGAAGTACTGGTTCATGAGGGGCCAGTAGGCGAGGTACTCGAAGTAGCGGCAGCGGAACGAGTTGGCCGACGCCATGATCTCGTCACCGATGGTGAGCAGGATGTCGCGCGGGGGCATCTGGGTGAAGCCCGACTCCGTGCGGAAGTCAGGCGTCTGGATGGCCTGGTTCCACTGCAGCGGCGTGGGGCGGTCCACCTGGACGCCCAGACCCTCGAGGATCTTGACGTAGTTGTCGAGCTGCTCGTTGGCGGCCTCGACGGTGGCGGTGGGGCGGGGGCCCCACATGCCGCGCATCTCGGAGTCGATCGGCACCTTCTCAGAGGTGGCGGGCTCCTCGGGAGGAATAACCGAGAAGTCGGCGCGTCCGACGATGACACGCTTGAGAGGGTCGAAGTCGTTCCAAGAGTTGACGATCTTCGTCATGAGTAAGTCACTCCTTTGTGCTCGATGTGTGATGAGTGAATGAAGACAAATGATGTGGCTATGGTTCAACATTGTCATTCTACTCTGAACGAACCGCAAATGTAGCCGTAGGAGTATATGAGTGTAAGAATGATTGCTGAACCGTGGCACGGTCATTGTGGGTTAAGGGTGTTCACCACCTCCTTGAAAGACCGATGCCGTTGCTCCGGTCAGGCCCTGCGGATGCGCGTGTCGAGTTGCTCGGGAATTGGGGGATGGATATCGTCCGGCCCCCCGTAGTTTCCTCCGGGAGTCACGATAGTCCCTGCGTGGCCCTCAATGATGGAAACGGCGTCCTCAAGACGTCCGATTGCCGCCATATCACCAGTCAGCTCAACAAATCGGCACACCGCCTCAACCTTTGGTCCCATGGAACCACTGGGAAGTCCCATGGACCGCAGCTCTGCCGGCGTCGCCCTCGGAACCTGTTTCTGGTTCTCGGTCCCGAAGTCCTGAAACACTCCATCAACGTCCGTGAGGATAAGAAGCGCATCGGCCTCCAGAGCCTCGGCCATGACCGACGCCGTGAGGTCCTTGTCGATGACGGCCTCAATACCCTTGAGCTTGCCCTCCTCGCTGCGGACGACGGGCACACCGCCGCCTCCGGAGCAGACGACGATCGCACCGGCATCCAGCAGGGTGCGCACTAGACGGGTCTCGATGACGCGCTGCGGCATGGGGGAGCCGACGACGCGGCGGTAGTGCTCGCCGTCGGGCTTGACCACCCAGCCCCGCTCCTCAGCCAGCTTCTCGGCCTCCTCCTTGGTGTACACCTCACCGACGAACTTGGTGGGGTTGGAGAAGGCCGGGTCACCGGCCATCACCAGGGTCTGATTGACCATGGCGGCCACGTGACGACCGGGCAAGGCGTTCTGCATGGCCTGCAGCAGCCAGTAGCCGATCATGCCCTGCGTCTGGGCACCGAGGGTATCGAAGGGGTAGGGCTCGGAGAGGCGCTCGTCATTGGCGGACTGCAGGGCCAGGACACCCACCTGGGGGCCGTTCCCGTGAGTCAGGACCAGCTCGTGCTTCTCCGCCAGCTTGGCCAGCTCGTGGGCCGCGATCTCGACATTGCGGATCTGGGCACTGGCGTCGGGCTTCTCCCCCCGACGCAGCAGGGCGTTTCCTCCGAGGGCGACGACGATTCTCACAAGTCAGTCCCACTGTCCCAGGGTCGCGACCATCACGGCCTTGATGGTGTGCATACGGTTCTCGGCCTGGTCGAAGGCGACGTTGCGCTCGGTCTCGAAGACGTCGTCGGTCACCTCCAGGCCCTCCATTCCGGTCTTGGCGAAGATGTCCTCACCGACCGTGGTGTTGCGGTCATGGAAGGCCGGCAGGCAGTGGAGGAACTTCACGTCCGGGTTGCCGGTGGCCTCCACCAGCTGGGCGTTGACCTGGTAGGGCGCGAGCAGGGCGATGCGCTGATCCCAGACCTCCTTGGGCTCACCCATGGAGACCCACACGTCGGTGTAGAGGAAGTCGACGCCCTTGACGCCCTGGGCGGTGTCGTCGGTGATGAGGATGCGGGCGCCACTGTCCTTGGCCAGCTTCTCGGCCTGAGCCACCACCTCGGGAGAGGTCTGCAGCTCCTTGGGGGCCACCATCCGCACGTCCATTCCCATGAGGGCCGCCGAGATGAGCAGTGAGTTGGCGACGTTGTTGCGCGCGTCGCCCAGGTAGGCGAAGGAGATCTGCTCGATCGGCTTGTCGGCGTGCTCCAGCATGGTCAGCTGGTCGGCGAGCATCTGGGTGGGGTGCCACTCGTCCGTCAGTCCGTTCCACACCGGGACGCCGGAGAGCTCAGCCAGAGCCTCGACGTGCTCCTGCTTCTTGCCGCGGAACTCGATGCCGTCATAGAAGCGGCCCAGCACCCGAGCGGTGTCCGCCACGGACTCCTTGTGACCCATCTGGGATCCGGAGGGGTCGAGGTAGGTGACCTGTGCGCCCTGGTCGTAGGCGGCGACCTCGAAGGAGCAGCGGGTGCGCGTCGAGGTCTTCTCAAAAATGAGAGCGATGTTCTTACCGGTCAGCCGCTTCACCTCGCGGCCGGCCTTCTTGTCCGCCTTGAGCTGGGCGGCCAGCTCGAGCAAGGAGCTCCACTCCTCGGCCGTGAAGTCGAGCTCTTTGAGGAAACTGCGGTTGTGCAGGGGGTGGGACATGAGGATTCCTTCGTCCAGTGTGGTGATGTACTGACAGTTCTTCTTATGTGTCAGCCAGGGCCGACTCAGGCAAGCGGGTCCCGCAGGGTCGGGCAGCTCATGCAGTGTGGACCACCGCGACCGCGACCGACTTCCGAGCCGGGAATGGTCAGGACCTCGATGCCATGGGAAGTAAGGTACTCGTTCGTGTTGACGTTACGTTCATAGGTAACGATGACACCGGGGGCGATGGCCAGGGAGTTGGAGCCGTCGTCCCACTGCTCACGGGCGGCGGCCATCGAGTCCTGGGGCGTGATGAGAACGTTGAGCCCGTCGACGCCCAGGGCCTGGGCGATGACGCGGTACATGTCCTCGGGGGCGTTGCGTGTGACGCTGATCTGCTTGTCGCCGTCCGGGCGCAGCGTGAGCGTCGGCAGCTTCCCCAGGCCGCCGTAGATGGTGAACGTGCCGACGTCGACCATGGTCATCACCGTGTCCAGGTGCATCTGGGCGCGTGTCCGGTTCATCTCGACAGCGATGATCCGATTCACCGTGCCTCCGGCGAACAGGCGGCTGGCGAGCCTCTCGATGCCCTGCGAGGTGGTGCGCTCGGAGACTCCGACCAGAACGGCGCCGTTGCCGATGATCTGGACGTCTCCACCCTCCACGGTGGCGGGGCCGGCCTGCGTGCCCTCGGACCACACGGGGAAGTCGGAGCCGGCGAAGAGAGGGTGCCAGCGATAGATCGCCTCGTAGTTGATGGTCTCGCGCTGCCGGGCCGGCATCATCATCGAGTTGATGGAGACGCCGTCGTAGATCCAGCAGGATGTGTCGCGGGTGAAGAGGTGGTTGGGCAACGGCGGCAGAAGCAGGTCGTCGTCGTCCATGGAGGCCAGCACGAGCGAGTCCGGGCAGGAGGTGCGCTCGAGCAGCTCGGCCTTCGTGACCCCGGCGATGAGCACCTCGGCCAGCTCGGCCCCGGACAGCCCCTGAGCCAGGGCGCGCAGCGACTCGGCGGCGCTGGGGCCGTTGGTGTTCTCGTTGACGACTCGGTCCAGGACGTACTGCCTGGCTTCGGGCACCTCGAGGGTCTGGGCCAGAAGGTCGCTGAGGTAGAGCACCTCGATGTCGCGACCGGTCAGAACTCGCGCGAACTGGTCGTGCTCCTCCTGGGCCCGTTCAAGCCACAGGACGTCGTCGAACAGGAGGTGGTCCTTGTTCTGCGGGGTGAGTCGGAGCATCTCGTTGCCGGGCCTGTGCAGGATGACCTGGCGAAGCCTCCCGATTTCGGAATCTACGGAAAAATCCATGACTCCCTCTCTGACACAGCACTGTGTCGTTGACGTGGATCATGACGCGCATCACGCGCTCTGACTGTCGAAGTGGTACGCCCGTACCGGATTGGTACGAGCGTACCAGAGTCCATAGCGGTTGGAAACCCCCTGGTAGGAAGAAGTTCGGGGCACGTCGATCGAGCGGCTTTTGCCGATACGTGATATTGCTCCCACCAGGCGCTTCATCGCTCTTGGAGGTGCTGTCGAACATCTCTGACCAGCAATCTGAGTGGCCCCACATCAGTAGATGACTCACAAATGTCAGAGGCGCTCCGTCCCAGGTGGACTCGCGCGGAGACCCGACGGCGCAGGCGTGGGAGGATGCCAGGTGTGAACGTGCTGATCCCGGGCCTCAGGACCCCCACCCCCGCCGTCTCCGTGAGCGCCGTCGTTCTCGACTACGGCAACGTCCTGTACGCCTGGGAG
>CAJZFF010000200.1 GCA_915069725.1 uncultured Actinomyces sp. | reverse complement strand
TGGCCGGACTCATCGCCTCGGGCGCCGTCAGCCACATCGTCGTCACGGCCCCCGCTGAGGAGGTCGACCGCTTCCGCGCCGAGCTCGAGGGCCTGCCGGACGGATCAGCCCAGGGTGAGGCGGGCCGGTGGCGCGGGATCGAGGTCGTCGCCGGGTCGCCCCGCTCCAGGCAGGCCTCCGTGGCCCTGGGGCTCACAGCAGCCCTGGCCGCTGTGCCACAGGCCGACGTCGTCGTCGTCCACGACGCCGCGCGGGCGCTGACACCACCGGAGGTCACGCAGCGGGTGATCGCGGCCGTGCGAGCCGGATACGGGGCCGTGGTCCCGGCCCTGCCCGTGAGCGACACCGTCAAGGAGGTCGAGGCCCGCCCGGCGGGGGAGCCCGAGCCCGTCGTCGGCACCCCCCGACGCGACCGGCTCCGGGCGGTCCAGACCCCGCAGGGCTTCTCCGCTTCCGTACTCGTTGCCGCCCATCGTGCCGGGGCGGAGCGGGCCGGAGACGAGGCGCTCGCCGCCTCCGACGACGCAGGCCTCGTTGAGGCCTGTGGCGGCAGCGTCGTCGTCGTTGCCGGTGATGAGCGCGCCATGAAGGTGACCACGCCGACGGACCTGGCCCTGGCCGAGCTGCTCCTGGAGCAGCAGCCCACTCAGGGGAGGTGCCCTGCCGAGGGGAGTGGGGAGAACTGACGATCAGGTCCGTTCCCCTTTCGGTACCGTCACCGGCCCGGATGGTTCTATCGTCTCTCCCATGAGCACGACAGTGACTGCTCCGACGCAGGCCGGTTCCCGCACCCGGCTCCTGTCCTGGCCCGTCATCGCCTGGGGCCTGTGGGACTGGGGGTCGGCGGCCTTCAACGCGGTCATCACCACCTTCGTCTTCACCGTCTACCTGGTCAGCGACTCCTTCGGGGCCAAGGCGGACAACGAGTCGGCGCTGTCCCTCGGGCTGGCCATCGCCGGGCTGTTCATCGCCCTGCTGGCGCCGGTGACCGGGCAGCGCTCGGACCGGGGCGGGCGGACCGTCTTCTGGCTCGGGGGCTACACCGCGGTGGTCGTGGCGGTCTCGGCGGCCCTGTTCCTGGTGCGGCCCGAGCCCGGCTACCTGTGGCTCGGTATCGCCCTTCTGGGCGTCGGCAACATCTTCTTCGAGCTGGCATCGGTCAACTACAACGCCATCCTGAACCACCTGGCCTCCAAGGACCGCATCGGCGCCGTCAGCGGCCTGGGGTGGGGGATGGGCTACCTCGGCGGCATCGTCCTGCTGCTCATCCTCTACGTCGCCCTCGTGGGGCCGAGCCCCCTGGTCTCCTTCCCCGCCGGAAGCGGGATGGGGGTGCGCGTCGCCATGCTGGTGTCGGCGGCCTGGTTCGGCCTGTCAGCCCTTCCCGTCCTCATCAACCGCTCCCGCAGGCTCGGGCGCTCCCGCGCCGAGCACGTCGCGGAGGTCGGTGAGGGGATGGCGACCGCTGAGCCGGGACGGGACCGTGCCGCCATGGAGGCCGAGCCGGTGGAGGCCGTCTCCCACCAGGGCAGGCGCAAGGAGTCGATCCTGACCTCCTACAAGCTGCTGTGGCGCACCCTGCTCCAGCTGCACCACTTCCAGCCGCGCCTGCTGTGGTTCCTGCTGGCCGCCGCCGTCTTCAGGGACGGGCTGGCCGGGGTCTTCACCTACGGCGGCATCATCGCCCAGAACACCTTCGGCTTCTCATCGGGCGACGTCATCATCTTCGCCATCGTGGCCAACATCGTGGCCGGTATCGCCACTATCTGGGCCGGGCGGCTCGATGACCGCTTCGGACCGCGCAACGTCATCATGGCCAGCCTCATCATCCTGGTGGTGGCCGGGCTGCTGGTGTTCTTCCTGCACTCCGCCGGGACCGTGGCCTTCTGGGTGCTGGGCCTGCTGCTGTCGGCCTGCGTGGGGCCGGCCCAGTCGGCCGCCCGATCCTTCTTGGCCCGCCTCATCCCCGAAGGACAGGAGGGTGAGATCTTCGGGCTCTACGCGACCACCGGGCGGGCGGTGTCCTTCATGGCGCCCGCGATGTACGGCATCTTCATCTACCTGGGAACGCGCATCGTCGGGCCGGGGGCGAACTACTGGGGGATCCTCGGGATCGTCGCCGTGCTGGCCACGGGGCTGCTCCTCATGCTGCGCGTGGGCAACCCCGTCGCCGAGCAGGAGTCGGCTGCGTAGGCCGCGTCGGTCACGTAGACCGCCGTCGCGGTCGTGCCTGATGCCTCGAGGTCGAGGGGTAAGGCACGATCTCGCGACCTACCCTACGAACGCGCGGCGCTTCATCACGACGAGGCCTGGCGGGCCTCGCGCTCGGCGCGCATGCGCTCGAGATCCTCTGCAGTCAGCGGCCCCTGGGTGGTCCCGGGGGTCCCGTCCTGACGGAGCCAGCTCACGACGAGCCCCTCCTTGGCGCCGAAACGGGCCAGGTGGATTCCAGTGACCTGCTCGAGGCGCTCGAGGTGCGCGTCGTCGGCAGCCAGATCGAGCTGGAGGACGCCGTCGTGACAGAAGAGCTCGACGACGCCGGTGACGGCCCCCTCGCGGTCGAAGGTCAGGGAGCCGGTCTGGGAGGTCTCATCCCATGTGGTGGTGATCTTGCGGCCCATGTGGGCGGCCAGCTGCTTGCCGTAGCGGGAGGGGCGGTCCGTGCTCACGCGAGCAGTGGAGCGACGGGAGAAGACGGGCTGTGCTGAGTCGGCGGAGTCAGTCATGCCCTTATCCTGACGCGCTTGGTCGGCTGCGGTCCCCACGCGTTCTCTGAGAGCGCGAGGGCGGGACAAGATGACAAGGTTATCGGCGGGGCCGAGAAAGGACTCGGCCCGCGGTTCGGAAGTCCGAACCGCGGGCCCAAGCCTCGCGAGGTCCCACCTGCGACCCGGGGTCCCATGCACCCGAGGAGGCGGTTCCTCCTTCGCCGAAACGATGATGCCAGGCTCCCTATGACCCGACTCCATCTCAGCGGAGCGATCTGTCATCGGGCTCCCCAACCCTCGAGACCGTCCCTGTCCGGCGGTGACTACTATGTAACGCCCTCACCCTGTGAGGACGAGGGACAGATCCCTGGGAAAAATCTGGGAAATTCGCGGGCGGGTTGTTTCGGTGACTCAAGCCTTGCCCTGATTGGGGTTGGGGCTCAGTTCCGCTCAGGAGACAGGGGAGAACCGCACCGCGGTGCCCGAGGCGGTCACCATGAGCATGCCGTTGTCCGTCCCCAGCGTCTCGTAGTCGAGGTCGACGCCGACGACGCCTTCAGCGCCGAGTTCCTGGGCGCGCTGCACCATTTCCGCCAGGGCCGTCTCCCGGGCCTGGATCAGCTCTTCCTCGTAGGACTGGGAACGGCCTCCCACGAAGTTTCGGAACCCCGCGGCCATGTCCTTGAGGAAGTTGACTCCTGCGACGGTCTCACCGCAGACGACTCGCAGGTACTGGGTGACGGGGTATCCCTCGACGGTGGGGGTGGTGGTGACGATCATGAGCTGCTCCTTCACGGGGTGGCCGGCGATGGCGGTGGTCAGGACGATAGTGTCCTGGAGGGGCCTGCGGGATCGTCCGGAGGTTGGATATGGGCCAGCCTCAGCAGGCGGCTGTAGCGCTCGCTGATCCGCTCATGGGGGATGGGCTCGCCGTCGAGGCTCCACGCCAGGAGGTGCTCCAGGCTGAATCGAGGGGCGCAGCGCGAGCACGAGACGGGTGAGGCCGGACGGCGCATGCGGTCCACCTCGTGGCCCGCCGGGCACCTGCCCACCCAGCGTCCCCGGAGCCGCGGAGCCTGGGCATCAATGAGTCTGTGGCCCGTCGCCCCCAACCGGGTCGCCTCGGCGGCCCAGACGGCGTCGTGCCCGTGGCGGGGACCGACGCGGGCGTGGGCGATCTCGTGCAGGATCGTCTCGCGGACCTGGGCCTCGTCGTACAGGCTCATGAGGTGGCGGCTGAGCGTGATCCGACGTCGAGCATGATCCGTCTGGCCGGCCCGCCGACGCGCCCGGTCGAAAGCCAGGTCCCAGTCGCCGACGTCGGCCTCCTCCATGAGGGAGCGCGCCAGGCTCAGGACGTCGGGCAGATTCACGGCCCCACGGTATGCGACGGCGGACTCGCCCGGCCGACGGCGGCGCTGTGGGGCGCATCGCCTCCCGTTGGCGCCTGATCGGACACTCGCCGCGGGAGGCCCGGGCCGCTTCGGGCCGTGCATCGGCCCGTGATGTGACACGATGGCGCCGATGTCCCATCATCCCTCCGGCCGACGTCCGCGGCCCCAACGAAGCACCACCGGATCCGGCTCGCCTCAGACTGCACGAGCTCCGCGCAGCGCCCGACCGACCGTGCAGCGTGGCGCCGACCGTGCTCGGCGGGATGATGCGAGTCACCGTCCCGGGCGGGGGAAGGGGAGTCGAGGAGGCCGTGGGCGCCTCGAGCTCCGGCGCGCCGGTGCCGGACGGGGGCGCAGGGGCGGTTCCGTGCAGTCCTTCCTGAAAAGCCCGATCGGCGTCGTCCTGGCCGCCTTCCTGGCCACGCTCCTGGTGGGACTCATCGTGCTGCGTGCCACCGGTTCCTCGCTCGGCGGCCTCGCGCTGGGGTGGGGCAAGGCCACTGATACCGGCACGCCTTCTGCGCCCGCGCCCCTGGTGCCCGACGCCAGCGGCTTCAACGCCGCCCGCATCATCGATGACGAGGTCTTCTACGACTCCCAGGCCATGACACGCGAGGAGATCGCCGCCTTTCTCACCCGCGTCAACGCCGGCTGCCAGCCGGGCAGCGACGGC
>CAJZFF010000199.1 GCA_915069725.1 uncultured Actinomyces sp. | reverse complement strand
CAACTTCGAGGGGCGTCAGGGCAAGGGTGGGCGCACCCACCTCGTCTCGCCCGTCGTGGCCGCAGCGACCGCCGTGCGCGGGGCCCTGTCGGCTCCGGGCGACCTGCCTCCGCGCCCTGCCGACTCCGAGGGCGTCGACGCTCTTGGTGATGCTGACGGTCAAGGCCTGGGCGCCGGTGACATCCCGGTGGTCACGGTGGTTCCGCCGGTACCGCAGCCCGCGGCCACCATTCCTCCGATAACGGTCCTGTAGGGGCCGGGCGCTGCGCAGGAAGACGAAGAGACGTAAGGCAAGGAGCTGAAAGAGGCTGTGGACAAATTCATCCGGCACACGGGTATTGGCGCCCCGCTGCGGCGCAGCGCCGTTGACACCGACCAGATCATCCCAGCGGTCTACCTCAAGCGCATCACGCGCACGGGCTTCGACGACGCCCTGTTCGCCTCCTGGCGGGCCGGTGAGCCCGACTTCATCCTCAACCAGGAGGCCTACAAGCGGGCCTCGGTGCTCGTCGCCGGTCCCGACTTCGGCACGGGCTCCTCGCGGGAGCATGCCGTGTGGGCGCTCAAGGACTACGGCTTCAAGGTCGTCTTGGCGCCGCGCTTCGCCGACATCTTCCGCGGCAACGCCGGCAAGCAGGGACTGGTGGCCGGCGTGGTCTCCCAGGAGGACTGCGAGCAGCTGTGGAAGATCCTTGAGACCGAGCCGGGCACCGAGGTGACGGTGGACCTGGAGAACCGCACGGTCGAGGCCGGTTCCTTCCGCTGCGCCTTCTCCATCGACGACTACGTGCGCTGGATTCTCATGGAGGGGCTCGACGACATCTCCCTGACCCTCACCCAGGAGGACGCCATCCGCGCCTACGAGGAGGCCCGCCCGGCCTTCAAGCCACGCACCCTGCCGGCCAGGCACCTGCCGGCCCAGGAGGTCGTCTCGGCCCGGGCCACGGATATACCCCGGCCCTGAGTGGGACCGGGAGAGCTGGTAACGGGGGCGCGGACGAGCCCGTCCTGCGAGTTTCATCGGTATTGGCACGGTGTCGGGTGGGATTAATCGGGACTTTCTGTGAGTCGAAGGCCACCTGATACGGCCCTGAAAAAGGTCCTGGGAGCCCCTTCGGTGCGCTTATGCTGGGACGGCCTCGCGCGCCTGCGCGGGGATGGGTGAGCGGCTCACGCGCGCGGCACGCCCAGATGACGCATGGAGGTGTGCATGGTCGACGGTCTGCTCCAGGTCGAGGGTGGTCGCCCGCTGACTGGTGAGATCACCGTCCGCGGAGCCAAGAACCTGGTTCCCAAGGCGATGGTGGCAGCGCTGCTGGGGTCGACTCCCTCAGTGCTGCGCAACGTCCCGCTCATTCGTGACGTTGACGTGGTCTCGGGGCTGCTGAGCCTGCACGGCGTGAGCATCGACTATGACCAGCGCGAGGGCATCCTCCAGCTGGACCCGTCCAAGGTCGAGTCGGCCCACATGGCCGACATTGACGCGCACGCCGGCTCCTCGCGTATTCCGATCCTCTTCTGCGGTCCGCTCCTACACCGCCTGGGGGAGGCCTTCATCCCCGACCTGGGTGGGTGCCGTATCGGTGACCGCCCCATCGACTTCCACCTGGAGATCCTGCGCCAGTTCGGCGCCGCGGTCGACAAGCAGGCCCAGGGCATCCGGCTCACCGCGCCGAACGGTCTCAAGGGCACCGTCATCGAGCTTCCCTACCCCTCGGTCGGAGCCACCGAGCAGACCCTGCTCACCGCTGTGCGCGCGCACGGACTGACCGAGCTGCGCAACGCTGCCGTCGAGCCCGAGATCATGGACCTGGTCGACGTCCTGCAGAAGATGGGCGCCATCATCTCGGTGGACACCGACCGCACCATCCACGTCGAGGGCGTCGACGAGCTGTGCGGCTACACCCACTCGGCCCTGCCGGACCGCATTGAGGCCGCCTCCTGGGCCTCGGCCGCCCTGGCCACTCGCGGGGACGTGTTCGTGCGTGGAGCCCACCAGAGCCACATGACCACCTTCCTCAACACCTTCCGCAAGGTGGGGGGCGCCTTCGACGTCACCGATGAGGGCATCCGCTTCTACCACCCCGGCGGTGACCTGAAGTCGATCGTGGTGGAGACCAACGTCCACCCCGGCTTCATGACCGACTGGCAGCAGCCCCTCGTCGTGGCGCTCACCCAGGCCCAGGGCCTGTCCATCGTCCACGAGACCGTCTACGAGAACCGCTTCGGATTCACCGGCGCACTTCGCAAGATGGGGGCCACCATTCAGGTCTACCGCGAGTGCCTGGGTGGCACCGAGTGCCGCTTCGGCCAGCGCAACTTCTACCACTCCGCGGTCATCTCCGGGCCCACGCCGCTGACCGGTGCCGACATCGTCGTGCCTGACCTGCGCGGCGGCTTCTCCCACCTCATCGCGGCCCTGACCGCCGAGGGCACCAGCCGGGTCGAGGGCGTCAACCTCATCGACCGCGGCTACGAGCACTTCATGTCCAAGCTGGAGTCCCTCAACGCCGCCGTCACCCGTCTGGCCTGACGCGGGGGCGCTCCGCCGTCGGCGTCTCAGCGAGGTCGGAGGCAGGGGTGCAACATGCAGGCCTCGGGCTCGGCTCGGAGAACCTCGTTCAGCCCGTTTGAGCGGATAGAGTTCACCTGTGCCTGCAACACGCCCCATGACTCCGTTCTACCGCTTCGCCGCGCGCGGGGCGATCATCCCGTTCCTCAAGATGGTCTCCCGGCAGACGGTGAGCGGTCTGGAGAACATCCCCCGCGAGGGCGGCTTCATCGCCGTGGCCAACCACCTGACCGACCTCGACTCGCTCACGGCCATGCGAGCCCTGGTCGATGCTGATGTCCCCGTCTACTCGCTGGCCAAGTCCACCCTGTTCAAGGTGCCGGTGCTCGGCTCCATCCTGCGGGCCGGCGGCCAGATCCCGGTCCAGCGGGGCACCCAGAACGCGGCCACGGCCCTCAAGGCCGCCAGTGAGGTCCTGGCCGACGGCGGCGCCATCATGATCTTCCCCGAGGGCACGCTCTCCCGCGACCCCCTCAAGTGGCCGATGGTGGCCAAGACCGGGGCGGCCCGGCTGGCCATGACCAGTGGCGCCCCCGTCCTGCCCATGGGGCAGTGGGGCGCCCACGAGATCCTGGACACCTACGGGCGTTCCTTCCACCCCTTCCCCCGCAAAGACGTGCGCGTCACCATCGGTGAACTCATGGACCTGTCCCGTTTCGGGCGGGACACCCAGGACCGCGAGGCCGTGCGCGCCTGCACCGCCGAGATCATGCGAGCCATCACTGCCCTGGTTGAGCAGCTCCGCGGGGAGAAGGCCCCCCGCCCCTTCGACATGCACTACGACGGCGACCCCGGCAAGGGGAAGATCGGTGTGCGCCGCCCCGACCCGCTGCCCGAGGCGGACACTCAGGAGGAGGGCCAGTGAACGGCGTCGAACCCGCAACGAGTGCGCCGCTGCGCCCGGCCGCGGCCGTCATCGGCTCAGGAGCCTGGGGCACCACCTTCGCCGGCCTCCTGGCCCAGGCCGGCACCCCCACGACGATCTGGGCCCGGCGCCGGGAGGTGGCCGAGGAGATCAATGCCGGCACCAACGAGCGCTACGTCCCCGGTCACCGCCTGCCGCCGGGCTTGAAGGCGACCACCGACCTGGCCCAGGCCGTCACGGGGGCGAGCATCGTCGTCGTGGCCGTGCCCTCCCAGGAGGCCCGGGGCGTCCTGGAGCCCCTCAGGGGCGCCCTGGCCGACGACGCCGTGGCCGTCTCCCTCATGAAGGGCATCGAGCTGGGTACCGGGCTGCGCATGAGCGAGGTCCTGGCCGAGGCCCTGGGCATCGACTCCTCCCGCGTCGTGGTCGTCTCCGGGCCCAACCTCGCCGACGAGATCGCTGCGGGCCAGCCCACCGCCACCGTCGTGGCCGCCGACGACGAGCAGGTCGCCGCCCGGATCGCCTCCCTGTGCGCCACCGGCACCTTCCGTCCCTACACCAACACCGACGTCCTGGGCGTCGAGCTGTGCGGGGCGGTCAAGAACGTCATCGCCCTGGCCGTCGGCGCGGCCGCGGGCCGAGGCCTGGGCGACAACTCCAAGGCCACGATCATCACCCGGGGCCTGGTGGAGATCACCCGCCTGGGCCTCAAGCTCGGGGCTCGCCCGGAGACCTTCTCCGGGCTGGCCGGCATGGGGGACCTGGTGGCCACCTGCTCCTCGCCCCTGAGCCGCAACCAGACCTTCGGCCGCCACCTCGGCGAGGGGATGAGCGTGGCCGAGGCCGCTGCGGCCTCCCGGGGCGTGGCCGAGGGCGCCAAGTCGGCCCGCGCCGTCCTGGACCTGGCCCGGGCCCACGGCGTAGACATGCCCATCACCGCCGGGGTCGTCACCGTCGTCGAGGGCGCCGCCAGCGTTGCACAGGTCACTGACGCGCTGCTGGCTCGTCCCCGCAAGGCCGAGGGCGTGCACGCGGCACCGTCTCAGGCCTAGCCTCCCAGGGGTGTGGAGGCCGGCTTTATCCCGGGTTCGTTGTGCATTATCAGCATGTGGGGCGCAGCGCGGTAGCGTGGGACCTATGACAGCCCTCCAGGAAACCGGCCCCTCCGTGCCCAGTTCTGACAAGTCCACCGTGCGTGTTGCCGTCGTCTTCGGCGGACGCAGCGGTGAGCACACGATCTCCTGCGCCACCGCCGCCGGTGTCCTGTCAGCCATCGACCGCGACCGCTACGAGGTCCTTCCGGTGGGCATCACCCCCGAGGGTCAGTGGCTGCTCGTCGAGGACGATCCCGCCGCCCT
>CAJZFF010000198.1 GCA_915069725.1 uncultured Actinomyces sp. | reverse complement strand
ACCGCGACGACTTCGCCCTGTGGGGCTACCTGGGATTCCTCGACGACGCCTGCCTGCGCTGGGTGCACGCCGGCTGCCCCGACGACCAGCGCCACAGCCTGGTTGACGCGGCGCTGGGCTGCCTGGAGGGGGCGCTGGGCGACTGGCGGCAATGAGATCTGGGACCACCCCCGGCGAACAACCCCCGGAGCCAGCACTCCGGCCCGCAGACACGAACGTGGGGCCCACCTCCTTGAGAGGTGGGCCCCACGTGATGGAGTCAGCGCGTCAGCGCGAGCCTCAGGCTCAGCGCACGGGCTTGCGGACCTCGGCGGAGAGGAACCAGGCCTGCTGCTCGAGCTTGCCGATGAGGTCCTCGACGATGCCGGAGGAGGTGGGGTCCTCGGAGTCGACGTCCTCGTCCACGCCGCGCAGGGTGGCGACGACGGCCTCGATGGCGGAGACGATGTAGGCGACGCCCTCGCTGGTGAGGATCTCGCCCTCGGGGGCGGCCGGCACGGTGGTGGCGGCGGAGACGGTGGCCGGGCGGCCGTCGGGGACGGCGTTGATGGCGCGCATGCGCTCGGCGACCTCGTCGGAGCCCTCGCGGGCGATGTCGACGACCTCGTCGAGGTTGAGGTGGACGTCGCGGAAGTTCGGGCCAACGATGTTCCAGTGGATCTGCTTGCCGACCAGCTCGAGGGCGATGAGGTCGGTCAGGACGCGCTGGAGGTTGTCGCTCAGGGCGGCGGAGGCGGTGAAGGAGAGGTTGATGGACGGTGTTGTCATGGTGTCTGCGTTCATGGCCATCACTTTACTACATCGCCAACCCCCGCGGGTGTTACTTATGATTCACAGGCAAGCCATGCCTCACCCGAAACCAAGGCTCACCTGCCCGGACGAGCTTCTCTGGCGATCCACTCAGCCGACCTTGCAGGTGTTCGGCTCGCCGGTCTCCTCCTCCTCGGAGGCGAGCCAGTGCCCGTTACTACCGGGCACCATGGTGTTCTTCGCCGGGATGCGCACCTTGTTGGATGGTTCGGTGACGTCCTTGCCCTGTGCGTCGACGTAGGTCACCTGCGTCATGTCCACGCAGTAGGAGACGGTGGCGCTCTGGCCGTCGGCGCTCATGGCGACCTCGGAGATCGCGACCTTGACCGGGGTCTTGGCCTTCTGCCCCGTGTTCTGCAAGGTAGCGGCGTCGTTGATGAGCTGCTGCTGGAGGTTGCCGGTGGTGACGGTGGGGACCTTGCTGGTGTCCTGCCCGCCGCCGACCCACAGCTTCCAGGACATCTGGTCGTAGGCCACGAAGTCCTGGAGGATCGCGACCCGCTTGACGTCGAGACCGGCGGGGATCGCGGTGACGGTGTACCCGAGCTGGGTGTCAGACAGGGAGGCCGCGGTAACGGTGCCGGCAGTACCCGACGCCGTAGCGGAAGCCGAGGGGGCCGACGTCGGCTTCGCCGTGGAACCAGCTCTACTGGCGGGCGCCTTGGCACCGGGCTTGGAGTCCTTGGAGGAGCAGCCGCTCAAAGCCAGCGAGCCGGCGAGCAGCAGGCAGCCCAGTGCGGCGGCTCGACGGCGGGCTCCAGCTCGACTCACGGGGCGGTTCTCGGCATGTGCCACGGGGGCTCCTGACTGTCGGCCGGAATCGACCCGGCGGAAACCAACCCGTCGACAGTACCGCGAAGGTCACGAACATGTCTCGACCTTCGTCGCCCTCCTTGCTACACCCCTGTTCTGGCGAGGGTACGTGATGCCAACAGTCCTCAGAAGGAGGAACCAGGCCTGCTGCGCAGGCTTGCCGGTCAGGCCATCCAGGATGATGGCCGATGTCAAGGGCTCGTCATCGACAGGGACACCCTGCGCACTGGGGGACAGGATTTCCGTCCCCCGACGCACAAACAGCCCCTGCCTGGAACGGAGTGCCCCCAGCCACGGTGAAGTGTCCCAGACAGCGTCGAAGATCCCCGTGAGGAAGCGAGCCGACCGAGGTCTCCCCGCCCACCGCGACGAGACCGGACCAACCTGACCAACAGCCCGGGACACCAGGCCCGGGCAGTCGCGGTCACCTTGGCAACAGCTGGAGTCTCACCAATGGCCCACACCCAGGCATCCATCCCCACCAGAGTCGCACTCCGCCACTTTTGGGAGTGATGGTGTCAATCAGCTACCCGTCGGTGAAGGCGTCACCTTCCCAGTGGAAGTGAGCCTACAGGTCACCGAGGACCCGGACCTGGCGTGCCCCAACGATGGCCTGAGGGTCGACACGCCTCACCTTGGAGTAACCGACCTTGCGCAACTCGTCCTCACGCTCGGCCTCGAAATACAAGGCGGTCACGTCATAGGCACAGCGCCAGCCCCCACCGGCGTTGGTGACGTGATCGAACAAGACGTTCGACAGACTCTCTAGGCAACGCGACCACTCACCACAGGATCGTCACACCGGACAGTTCCTCGAAGGCCGGATCGCGCGTCACCAACGCAAGCGACTCGTACATCGCTTGCGCCGCCAGCATCCGATCAAAGGGATCGCGATGCGACCACTCAAGCTGCCCGCTCAAGCGCGCGTGCGACCACTCGATGGGCAAGAACTCCGCTCCGAGCCGTCGCACGTGCCCCTCGAGAGCATCCAGCCACGGCCCCGCTCCAGGCAGTTTCCCAATGCGGTTCTTGGTATGCAGCTCCCATGCACTGGCGGCGGAGACCACCACGAGATTCCCTCGGTCTCGCAGCACCTCGACCGCCCTCCCGCCCAGACGCGAGGGCTCATTGATCGCCCACATGAGCGCATGCGTATCGAGCAGGTAGCCCCTCATGCACCCTCCCAGGCACTCAGCTCCTCCTCCGGCAGCTCGTCGAAGAACGTGTCCGGCAGCTGGTATCCGCCGAAGCCCAGCTCCCGCTCGCCCCCGACTGGAACCAAGCGCGCCACTGTCTGACGCCCTCGGGCGATGTTGATGGTCGTCCCCTGCTCGACCTCCACCAACAGCGCCGACAAATGCGTCTTCGCCTCCTGAACCTTCACCGTCTTCATGCATTGATGGTCCCAGGAGAAAGCGACCTGGTCAACCAGATTGGTCAGGTTGCGCCGCCGCCCACCCTCATGGTCGGGGACATTCCCCTCCGGCCAGGGACCAGTCACGCGTTGGGGGACAGGAATCCTGTCCCCCAACGCGCAGGATGTCCCCGTCAGTACGCGGGGGTGGGTTCTGGGGGTGGATGCACCACTTGTGGGAGGGGTGTTGTGTGTCTGGGGTTCGGTTTGATGCGAGTGTGCATCGTGATGCGGTGGCGCGTGTGGTGGCTGGTGAGTCGGCCTCGGCGGTGGCTCGGGATGTGGGGTGCCGGCGCGGTCGGGTTAGTCAGTGGTGCCAGGAGGCGGGGGTGGAGCTGGTGCGCGGCTGCAAGGGCGGCACGCTCGAGGCTGACCAGGCCAGGCGCGCCCAGGTCGTCCAGGCGGTTCTGGCGGGTAGGACCCTGGCCCAGGCCGGGGCTGAGGCCGGGGTGACTCGAGACACCGCCAGGCGGTACTGGCACGATCAGTCTGTGGAGACAGCAGCATCGGTCAGGTCCTCCAGACGGTCATCCAGACCGTCGTCCTGTGGGCGGCGGGACTGGTCGGCGAGCGCCTGCTCGGGGCGGGTCGGGCGCGGCCGGCGCGTCAGCGACGCCGAGCGGGTCCTGATCGCCCAGGGCAGGGCCCGTGGGGAGTCGGCCGCCGCTATCGCCCGGCAGCTGGGCAGGTGCCGTCAGACGGTGTCGCGGGAGATCGCCCGTAACACCGGCCCTGACGGGGTCTACCGGGCCCCGGCGGCCTCGGCGGCGGCCCAGGAGCGCCTGGCGCGTCCCAAGGTCAGGAGGCTCGAGGCCGACCCCGTCCTGCGCGCCCGGGTGGTGGCTCTGCTCGAGGACGGGGCCAGTCCCCGCCAGGTCAGCGCGCGTCTGCGCTGGGTCTGGCCCGATGATGAGTCCATGCGTATCTCTCATGAGCAGATCTACCAGGCCCTCTACGTCCAGGGCGCCGGGAGCCTGCGCCAGCAGCTGCGGGTGGACAAGGCCCTGCGCTCGGGACGTACCCGGCGCCTGCCCCGCTCACCCCTGGCCGGCCTGGCGCGCAGGTCCAGGCGTCCCTGGATCGAGGGGGCCCAGATCAGTGTGCGCCCGCCCCAGGCCGCCGACCGGGCCGTGCCGGGTCACTGGGAGGGCGACCTGGTCATCGGCGCCGGCGGGCGCAGCGCCCTGATCACCCTGGTAGAGCGCACCAGCCGCTTCGTGCTCATCCACCGCCTGGGCGCCGGCCACGACTCCCAGACCGTCACCACCGCCTTGCAGACCATGGTCGCTGACCTGCCCCGGGCGGTGCGGGCCTCGATCACCTGGGACCAGGGAAGCGAGATGGCCCAGCACGCCGCCTTCACCGCCGCCACCAGCATCCCGGTCTACTTCGCCGACCCCCACAGCCCCTGGCAGCGCCCCACCAACGAGAACACCAACGGGCTGATCCGCCACTACCTCCCCAAGGGCACCAGCTTCACCGATGTCACCGACACCCAGGTCCAAGACATCCAGGACCAGCTCAACCGCCGACCCCGCATCGTCTTGAACGGACAGACCCCAGCTGAGAAACTCAACGACATCATCAACGGTGCAAACACCACCTGACCCCACCGGGTGTGCTGACGGGGAATGGCTGCTTTAGATGCCGTGGCCGGCTCAGTTCTGGCGGGGGTTGTTGTGGTTGGTGGTCAGGGTCTGGACCTCGGCGACAGGGAGGTTGACGGTGCTGGTGGTGGTGATGGCCGGCAGGGTGCCGCTGTTGCCGTC
>CAJZFF010000197.1 GCA_915069725.1 uncultured Actinomyces sp. | reverse complement strand
ACCGTCGATCTCGTTCGAGGATGTCGATCTCGACGGGTGGAATGGGCAGGGCGGGACAGGGCGGGGGCGCAGCCCGCTCAGGGCTCCGGGAAGGTCGGGAAGAGCTCGGCGGGGACCAGCTCGATCAGGGCGAGGCGGTCCCCTCCGTCGGCCTGAGTGTCGAGGCAGAGTTCAAGCCAGCTCAGGAAGCGCAGCGGCTCGCGAGTCGTGGGATGAACGAGCGGGAGTATGCCGCAGTCGTTGGCCAGGTCGAAGTACCACACCGTCCCGACCACCTCGGGGTCAGCGGCCGTCACCACCAGGATCGCGTTCATGCCGCAGCCCTCCGTGCACAGGGGAATCCATCCGCGGTCGGCCTCGCCGCGCTCCAGCGCGTCCCAGTAGGGGGCCTCGTCCGCGGGGTCGCAGACCAGCGGCCGGGTGAAGGTGTAGGGGAAGGGACGGCCGGGGTCGAGGTAGCTGAGATCGTTGTCCCGGTCGGGCACGCCGAGCTCGCGCAGCCCGTGGAAGGGCCGGGTGCCGGCCCCCGCGGCCCGGGTGATGAAGGCCCGGTAGTCCTCGGGCAGGACGACCCCGTGCTCCGCCTCCCAGGCCGCCACCGCCGGCTCCGCCAAAGGCGGTCGCCATCTCATCGCGTTGCCGGGAGCCGATCCGGGATCCTGGCGGGACATCAGTTCTGCGAGCTTGTCCGCCACGCGTTCGAGATCATCGGAAGCCGTCACAGGCACCACGCTACCCGACCTCGCCCGGACCGATTCCCGCCCGTGATCCCTCCCCGGGGCCGACGTTCCTCGAACGCCGCCGTACGGCATCAGCTCCGATGGACACAGCCGCAGCGGGCAGCGCGATTCCCGCGGTCGCCGCGGGGATCGCCCACGAACGGCCGGAAGCGAGAACGCCGCCGATCGCGCCCGCGATCGATACGGCGATGTACATGGCCGAGGAGTTCAGCGCGACCGGCAGACCCGAACGAGTCCGATCCGCGGACAGAAGACGATGCTGCTGCGGACCGGTGATGGCCCAGGCGGCGAGGCCGAACAGCGCTGGACGAGGGCGCCGGGGTGCTGGCGGTCTTCGACATGCTGGCTGTCCGCCTCTCAGAACCGGACTACCGCGGTTGTCTGGCGCTCACGGCGCTCATGGAGTTCCGCGAACGCGGTCACCCCGTGCGCCGTGCTGCCATGAGGCACCAGAAGGCGACTGCCGCTGGCCTGGCGGAGCTGCTCGACCCGGGACTGCCCGATGCAGAGCGATCACGGATCGGGCGGCAGCTGCTTCAGCTCGTCGACGCCGCGATGATCGCCGCCCTCGATGATCACAGCGGTCGCCCAGTCGCGGAGGCCCGTGCCACCGCCGCGGCCCTCCTGGACAGCACGAGGGTCGCGCATACCGGCGACTCACCGACGCACCCTCCTGCGCAGGAGGCGCAGGAGGGTGCGTCGGGACACGACGACTCGTAGACGGTCGGCATCCCAGTACCAGTGGTCCGGCTCCCACTCGCCCGCCCGACGAGCAATGAGCACCGTGATCGAGCCGGGCACGCCGGGTCCGGCGCGCTCAGTCGGGCGCTAGCGATCCTCCCGCTCGGCCTCCTTCAAAGCGGCCTCGAGAGCGGGCAGGACGCCGAGGAGCCCTCGCAGGACGAGGTCGCGATTGTCAAGCTTCATGGGCGGGATTCGGGAGTGGGGTACAGGACTGAACGGGGTGATGGGTGATCGACCGGGTGAACCGGACGGCGGCCGGACGGACCGTGCGCATAGGGTACAGCGTCTAGACGACCGAGTTGGGGGAGCACGAGCGGCGCCGTGCCGTTGCAGGGCAATGAGAACTGGAGCCCGGCGAGCCGGTGTTGGTTCGTCGGTTGCGGACGATCTTCTTATGTCGTTATTGCTAGCAGTTCGCTTGAACAATGGTTGAGTGCGCTCATGTCAGAGATGCGGCTTCTGCGCACCGCGGGGCCTTGCACGCACAGCAGGGGATCCACTAGAGTGGAACACACCACATACGAATAACAGTAGGGGCCGGGGATGATCCGCCACGGCCATGATGTGCTGCTGACATGACCCCAATGCCCTGTGGGTTCGCTTATAGGTTCACCCTGTTGTTCCTGGAGAAGGAGGACCAGCCATGACTGATGCGATCGTGCCCATCCCCGATGGTGAACCAACGAATCGCAAACTCGTGGCGATCCAGAACATCAAGGGCACGGCCGAGAACTCCAGGACATGGCTGATGGAGGAGTGGACCACACCATCCCAGTCATTCCCCTCGCCCCTCGACCCGCAAGCGGAGACGGTCACCATCGACGCAGGCAAAACGATGGAGGAGCTGAAGACCAGCCTGACTGATATCTGGGACTCCGACGCCTCCACGGACTACCAGACCCAGATCACCTCCGCCATCGACTCGATCACCACCGTGCTCGACACCATCATCGACGATCTGACAACCGCCGAGGATTCCCAGAAGGAAGACCCCGGAATAGACGCGGAACCCGATACCCCTGAATACGATTGGAAGGATGAGAGTCAATGGTGATTCCTGTGACGTTATCGGTTCATAACAGATACGATGAGATGTTCGGGAGGAATCGGTCATGACGTTCATTAAGCTCGATCCCAACCTCATGCAGGGGCTGATCAAGAATCTGGAGAGCTACGCCGATGAAGCCGAGAGGGCTCGCAGTGATATCCACTCCTCCAGTGTGAACAACTCCCATCCGGTGCCCGAGGTCGATGACGCCACCTACCTCCCGGCCATTTTCACGGTGACGTCAGCGGACGCGCCCACGAGCAGGATGATGGACACGCTTAACAGCATGAGCATCAACTCCAATACCGGCAGCAGCTACAACACCACGATGGGTGCGACCATCAACGCCCTGGGAGAGGTCATCGACGGCCTGCAGGAACGCCTCCAGGTGATCATCGATCTCAACACCGACGGGATCAGCACCACCAGCTCCGACGGTGTGCCGGGCTACTACCTGCCCGACGGCACCGCCGACACCGTCGAGAACGTCAAGTCCTACAACACCGAGGCCGTCGCCACCGCCCGAGCCGACGCCGACGCCCTGACCCAGGCGGCCGCAGACGGAAAAGCCGATGACGGCCGCACCGTTGACGAGGTCCTGGCCTCCATGGCCACTTACCAAGACAGCCCCGCCTACGGGGCCACCTTCGTCACCGAGGTCGGCGACGCCCAGGCCTACCTCGACCTGGTCCACGATATTGATCGGGCGTATAATTATCCGTATCAGAGTGAGGTGGCGGTGTCCGCATTGGGGCATGTGCTGGGGGCGGCGTCCCAGACCCGGGGCGGTGATGATCTGGGGATGCAGTTCGCGGCTGCGATCGTGGAGTCACCAGTGGCTGATAACACGGCTATTTTCAATGCGTTGACCAGTCAGTCCGATGTGGTCTACGGGTCGGGATTCTTGACCAAAGCCTCGGACGTGTTGTTGCAGCTCGATCCCACACAGGTGCACGATGGGACATCGTATCTGACAACCCGGTACTCTCATGATCCTGTGGCGGGCGTGTTGGCCGCTATGGGTAATAATCCCGATGCTGCTCTGCGGTACTTGAGCGGGGACGGCAGTGTGGACGGGGACGGGAACTGGGTGCCCGATGACAAGGCCCGACAGCGTTGGGAGAAGCTGACCTCGCGCGACTGGGACTGCGACTTCACGATGCCCGCTTCCGACAAGCCGACCGCCGCCGACGGTCTGACCAGTGCTGTGGCGGCGGCCTCCTCGTTCCGCAATCCCGGGCCCGGCGAGGACGGGGCAGTCTCGTCCGATGCCGCCCAGCGCGATGCCGCGGCCACCTACACGTCGGGCATGGGCGTGGACTACTTCTCAGGGGATTCCTGGTCCCGAGATGAGTTCACCGACACCATGAAGCACAATCTGGCGGTGGTGGTGGCCAACTCTCCTGAGGAGGTCGCGGCCGCGGCCGCTGGTAATGCCGAGGTGAGTACCGGGGGCGAGGGTCCGTCCGTGGCGCGCTGGGGCGTAACACCAACGGATATGAGCACCATGATCTTCCGGTTCGGTGATAGCCAGGACGCCATGACGGTTGCGAGTACAGGGGTGGGGGACTACCACCACCGGCGGATCGAGGAGGCCATGAGCACTGATGATCCGGACCAGTCCAACCTCGGGGACGAGTACGAGCAATTGGCCACGAGCTCGTCCTATCTCACCGAGCTGTCGCGTATGAGGTATGACGAGGACATGAAGGCCGACTCCCGGCACGCCGAGGATCCGAGTAAGGCCAGCACGCGGCCTGTCCCCAATCTGCTTCTCGCGCAGGCCTACGGCGATGCGATGAACCATGGTCTGCTGACCGATCCAAGCACCCTGACCACTGCGAAGGACCATGACTGGGCGGTCTCCGATCCGGACCATCCCGATGCGGCCCCAACGGTGGATATCGCGGGACTCACCCGCGGACAGGCCGACGACATGACGGCCTGGGAGGAGAACTCCGTGACCAACAAGAATGACCGGAGAGTCCTCAATGAGATCTCTCAGTCGATTAATGCCGGATGGGGCAATGGGCGGGATGCGGCCTCGGATGCTCGAACGAATTGACCGGTGCCGGCCGAGTCGACCGGTGCTGGCGCTGTTCCTAAGGGCGGAGATGAGGAATGATGGGCCGTAGGCCGCGATCGTGTTCATCGTTTTCACGCTCGTGCGCGAGCATGAGCAGACACAGGGCGTGCGCGGCGGGTGTCGCGCCGGCACTGGGGCTGGGATCGGGGGCCTGCCGCGATCACGGGGCCGATCGGACATCGGCGTCCACCAGCGCCTCGCCGACGTT
>CAJZFF010000196.1 GCA_915069725.1 uncultured Actinomyces sp. | reverse complement strand
GGAGCCGCTGCCGACCCGGCTCACCTGGGAGGACGTCCCGGAGGGCACCTGGGCCGTGGGAGGGGACGCGGCAGCACCGGTCACGCTTCCGGCTCACACCAGCGTCCTGGTCGCCGGGCCTCCTGGTTCGGGTCGCTCCACGGCACTGCGGGCTCTGGCCCAGGCGATGGCCTCCGACCCCCTCGTCGTTGACGACCTGGACCTGGCGGACATCGCCACCGTCACTCGGGTGGAGGCCGCGCTGGCGCGCTCCGAGGTGGTCCTGGCCTCCGCCTCGACGGAGAAGGTCGCCACGACCTTCCGCGGCGCGATCTCCACGATGCGTGAGCGTGAGGCACTCGTCGTGCTGTGGCCCGGTATGCGCCCTGCCGATCAGGCCGCCGGCATGTCCCTGCGGTCGGTCACTGACCCCAGAGCGATGACGCTGCCTGGTCGTGGGGCACTCGTCTATCGCGGAACGTGCCTTCCCATTCAGATCGTGCAACCCCGGCCCGATGACAATGATCGTCCTATTGAACACCCTGTTTAACAGGCATTCTCAATGAAGGAAAGTGGTGTTATCTCAACAGCTCAGCATCCTGTGAGGATCACGACAGGGTATCGGCACAGGTCTCATGATCGAGGTCTTGCTCGCCGCCCCCCGTCGTGTGAAAGTTGTTCTCGGACGCGGCCGTCCCTTCCCTGACAAGCTGGGTCGGCGCCAACCGCATGACCGATGACCTTGTAGGGGGCCCTTATGGACTGGCGCAGCCAAGCCGCATGTCTCACCGTTGACCCGGAGCTCTTCTTCCCCGTGGGGAACACCGGTCCTGCCATTGCCCAGATCGCCAAGGCGAAAGAGGTGTGCGGCCGCTGCGAGGTGGTGGACACCTGCCTGAAGTGGGCACTGGAGAACGGTCAGGACGCAGGCGTCTGGGGAGGCATGAGCGAGGACGAGCGCCGTTCTCTCAAGCGCAGGGCAGCCAGGGCCCGCCGGTCCTCCTGAAAACTGATCGAGTTCTTGACACTGCGGTGTTCGCACGGTTAATCGTGCGAACACCGTTTTGTTGATCCAGGGGTTTTCAGCCGCAGAAAAAGGGAGGGTCAGACTTCAGCCCTGGCAGCCCGCTGATTAAGACGGGCGTGAATGACGACGTCGGTGCCCCCTCCGCTCAGAGGCTCCCAGTCAATGACCCCACGCAGCTCGCCGCGCACGAGCGTGGTGACGATCCGCGTTCCCAGACCGGTCATAAGGGTATCCAGCGCCAGGCCTGCACCGTTGTCCATCACATGAACCTCGAGCCGGTCCTCGTCACGGTGGGCCGTGACCGTCACGCGGCCGTCGCGGCCATCGAGGCCGTGCTCGACGGCGTTGGTCACCAGCTCGGCCAGCACCGTGGCCAGCGCCTGCGCCGTGTCAGCGTCGACCACTCCGAAGGAGCCCTCCAGCTTGGTGCTGACCTCGCCCGTGGGCGTGGCCACAACCGCGGCCATGCGCAGGATGGAGGAGAAGACCTCGTCGAAGTCCACGTGCTCGTTGACGTTGTGGCTCAAGGCGTCGTGGACAGTGGCGATGGTGGTCACCCGGCGCTCGGCCTCGGACAGGGCCTGACGGGTCTCCTCGTTCGAGGCGCGGCGGGCCTGCATGCGCAGCAGCGCCGAGACGGTCTGCAAGTTGTTCTTGACCCGGTGATGGACCTCCCGGATGGTGGCGTCCTTGTTGAGCAGGACCTGCTCACGCCGACGCACCTCGGTGACGTCACGAACCAGGAGCACCGCCCCGGATCGGCGCCCCTTGAGCGTCAGCGGGATGGAGCGCACAGACAGGAACACTCCCCCGACCTCGACTTCGGTGAGCCAGGCCTGCCTGCCCATGAGAACCACGGCCAGCGTCTCATCGACGGGGGTACGGGCGGGAATGATCGAGGTGACGGCCTCGGCCAGCAGAATCCCCTCCAGCTCACCCTCGATGCCCAGGCGGTGGAAGCAGGAGCGCCCGTTGGGGCTGACGTAGACGATCCGTCCCTCCTCGTCCAGGCGCAGGACGCCGTCGGCCACGCGCGGCGTGCCGTGACGGATCGTGGTGCCGGCGCCCTGGATGGGGAACTCGCCCGAGGCGGTCATCTTGCACAGGACCTCGGCGATCTCCTCCATCTCCCGCTCAACGATGCGCCCGCCCCGGATGACGCCCACCGAGGTCTCCCGAGTCACGACGGCGATCGGCGTACCGGCGTGAACGACCGGGATGTACTCCTCCTGGACCGCGGCGGTACCGGTCCAGTAGGGCTCGGCGGCGTCCTGGATCTGGGCGGTGGACAGTGACTCCATGGCCATGGCCTCACGTGAGGCCGGCATGCGCCGCCCGACAACGTCCTCGAGGTGGACGGTGGTTCCCCCCGAGGGGCGGGTGTGGCCCGCGGCGATGAAGCGCCCCGCACGGGTACGCACCCACAGGACCAGGTCGGAGGTGGACAGGTCCGCAATCAACTGCCAGTCAGCCACCAGCTGGTGGATCCAGTCGAGGTCGGCCTCGGCGAGGTCGACTGCGTCTCTCAGGGCGCTAGGCAGAAGATTAGGCACCTCTCAAGGTTATCGGCAGTCAGCGGAACCGGCTCGTTGAGCCGGCTATTTGCCAAGCAGGACACATGTTCGGGATCTGAATGATCCCGCATTCAACCGCACGAGTGCGCCCTGAATGCCGACCCCGCGGCGGTTGGAGCATGCCCTACCCCGGCGAAACATGACAGGATCGCACCATGAGGAAGACCATCACCATCACCTATCCCGCCACTCCGGCACGCACCGCGCAGATGCTCGCCGACCCCGCCTATCAGGAGGCGCGGGTCTCGCGGGCCGGGCTCGACAACGCCTCGGTGGACGTCGCCCAGCGAGGCCAGGGCTTCGTGGCCACCATCGCCGGGAGCATCCAGCCCTCCCAGCTGCCCTCGGTCGCCTCGAGGTTCGTGCGCTCGGCGGTGTCCTTCTCCGTGGCCGAGTCCTGGGGCGAGCCGAAGGATGACGGTTCACGCTCCGGCGGCTACGACGTGACGATCAAGAACGCCCCGGTCAAGGTCAGTGCCACCTCCACCATGTCTCCCGCCGCGGATGCCGCCGGTGAGGCCACCACCGTCACCGTCGACGTCGACCTCAAGGTCACCGTGCCGCTGGTGGGCAAGACCATCGAGGAGAAGGCAATGGGCATGGTGGGCCGAGTCGTGACGGACGAGGAGCGCCGGGCCGCCGCCTGGCTCGCCGAGCACTGAGCCGCCCCTCCATCGCTCACCTCGATCGCCCGCGTCGATCACGGACTGTGCGCTGCGTCGCCCAGCGGCGTTATTCCCGTGATGCGCCCCTGTCCGCCAGTGGCGCATCACGGGGCTGTACGCCGGTTCCACCGCCGGGTCTCGCCCGGTTTCATGGCACGATCAGGCCATGAGCACTTCTAACGCAGCCGCCTCCGCCCCCAACGCCGTGTGGGCCGAGCGCGCAGGCACCCGCCAGTACATCGGTCGCAACTCCTCGGGGGCTGAGGTCCGCATCGGCATGGGCCCGGGCGAGTTCTCCCCCGGTGAGCTGATGAAGATCGCCCTTGCCACCTGCAACACCCTGTCCGCCGACCACCGTCTGGCCAAGGCCCTGGGCGAGGACTTCGAGGCCACCGTGGGCTGCTCGACCGTCAAGAACGACGCCGAGGAGCGCTACGAGTCCTTCCAGGTCGAGATCGTCACTGACCTGTCCTCCCTCGACGCCGAGCAGCGCGAGCTGCTCAGCCAGCGAGTCGCCAGCGCCGTCGACCGTCACTGCACCGTGGGCCACACCATCGAGCACGGCGCTTCCTACACCACGACGATCGTCGACCCCAACGAGGACTGAGCACCCCGGCCCTTGAACCGGCCGCCCTCCCCGAGGCCCCCTGCGTCACTCAGGTAAGGAGACCACTGTGAACACCTCCCGCTCCGGGCGCCCCACAGCGCTGGAACGCGCCCTCGACAAGGCCATCGCCATCCCGGCCTCCCGCATCGAGGAGCGTGTCGCACGGATGCGTCGGGACCGCCCCGGGGCCGACGCCGCCGAGCTCGTCGAGATGGCCGGCGCCCGCTTCCGGCGGGATGCAGGGTTGTCATCAGGAGCGGTCGGGGCCTCGGCGGCCATCCCAGCCATCAGTACGGGCGCGGCCGCTGCCCTGACGGTCGGCCAGAGCGCCGCCTTCATCGCCTCGGCCGTCACCTACGTTCTGACTGTCGCGGAGATCCAGGGGGTCCACGTCGTCGACACCGAGCGCCGTCGGGCCCTGGTCCTCTCCGCCCTCCTGGGCAAGGAGGGCTCCGAGGCGGTTCAGGGCCAGCTGGGTCTGTCCTCGATGTTCTGGGCGGCTCAGCTGCTCATGCAGATGCCCCTGCCGTCGGTGAAGTCGATCAACGCCCACCTCATCAAGCGGGTGGCCAAGCGCTCGGCCGCCAAGGGCGGGGCGCTGGCTCTGGGGCGCCTCATCCCCTTCGGGATCGGGGCCGCCATCGGCTGGTCCGGAGGCCGGGCGCTGGCCAACCAGGTCATTGAGGGCGCCCGCTCCGCCCTCGGCCCGGCCGCCCAGCTCGCCGACCATGCCGACCATGCCGAAGTGATCGACGCGTGAGCCCGATGGATCGCTATCCCGCTCTGGCCGCTCTGGGCCTGGAAGCACCCGACGGCGTCGATGTCGCCTATGAGGAGCTCCTCGCCGAGGTCCTCACCCACGGCGTCCCCAAGGGCGACCGCACCGGGACAGGCACGCGCTCGGTCTTCGCCCGTCAACTGCGCTACGACCTGAGTGTCGGATTTCCTCGCATCACCACCAAGTTCGTAGCCATGAAAGCCGTCAAGGGCGAGCTGCTG
>CAJZFF010000195.1 GCA_915069725.1 uncultured Actinomyces sp. | reverse complement strand
GCGGGCGAGACCGGTCACGTCGGTGGAGCCCAGCGAGGTTCCAGCGGTCTCGGCGGGACGTCACGCCGGCCCCGAGAGGAGAAGGCGCCGTCGATGAAGGCGCCGACCAAGCGGACGCTCGTTGCTATCGAGCCGTTTTCATGATGATGACGCAGCGCGGACTCCGGGAACCACTGCTATACTGTACATATGTTCGAAGGCGGTGTGCTTCCTCTCGTCCCGACCGGTGGTGCGGTCGGGACGCCGGAAGCGCCCGCCGGGGCTCCTACGTCGGTACCGCAGGTCTCGGCGGAGGATACGGCAGGCCTGTTGGCGTCCCTGGGTGCGGGCCGGACGCTGGCCGGCGTGGTGGAGGGGCTGCTGGCCCGCCTGCTGGTGACTGCCCAGGACGCCGACGACGAGTGCTCCACCGCTGACGAGGATGCAGTGCCGCCCCTCTTCACCAATGAGTCCGGTACTGACGTGGCGCTGGTGGCCGCCTCCGAACAGCGCCGGACGATGGGCGTGGAGGAGGTCGGCACTTCGGGACTGATCGGCCTGGGGGCCTCGGGCTTGGGGGAACTGGCCGCGGCCTGCCGCCGTCTGGCGGCCTGGGCCACCTGGGGCGAGGCTCTGGCGGCGGCCTGCCTGACCGGGTGCCCTGAGCTGTCGAGTCACCCGGGCCAGTGGGGCCCGCATGGTGAGGTCTCTCCGGTAGTGGGTTATGAGGAGCGGCGGTTCAATGCCACCTGCCTGCTCTCCACCCGCCTGGGCATCTCTCGGACTCGGGCCGGTCAGATGGTGGATCACGGCCAGGCCCTCATGAGCATGGGCTTCGCCCCGGTCGAGGCCATGGAACGCTGCGGGGTCCTGGACTCGGCGAAGGCGTTCCTGGTGACCCGCCGTCTGGAAGACGTACCCACTCCGGTGGCGCTTGCGGTCCAGGACAAGGTTCTACCTCAGGCGCCTAGGCGGAGCGTGTCGCAGGTGGGGAGGGATCTGGATCGTGCCCTGATGGAGATCGACCCTGACGGCCACGCTGAGCGGAGCCAGAACAATACCGAGCAGCGGTGTGTGTCGCGCCCCCGGCCCGCGGGAGAGGGCCTCTGCCAAATCCGGCTTCTGCTGCCAACCATGGACGCCCTGCTACTGGACGCCACCCTGGACGCGATCGCCGCTTCGGCGCGGGCCTGCGGCGAGAAGCGCACCCTGGGTCAGCTGCGAGCCGATGCCATCACCGCGATGACCCTTTCAACACTGCGCACCAGCCAGCAGGCCGCCTACCATATGCCCGCGCAAGGCCCCACCGCCCCCGCAAGCACGAATCACGACGGCAGCAGCGGTGGCGACGGCGGCACCGACAACGACAATCACGGAGGGTACAGCCTCGGCGGCGGCATCTGCGGCAGCGGCATCGGTGCCAGCGGTGATGACGGCATCTGTGGTGGTGGTTTGAGTGAGCCGGGTTCAGTGCTCTCGTCCTCGGTTCCTCTTGAGTCTCCTTCCCCGGGGCGGCTGCTGCCTGACGGGGTACCTCTGGAAGGGCTCCTGAGCGCTTTGAGCGGCCTGGTGGGATCGACCAGCCCGTTGTGGACCCCTTCAGCCACCGGTCACCTTCCTCTGCCAGAAGGCATCCGCATCGACGTCAACGTCACCGTTCCTTTGAACAGCCTGGTTGATCTGGCTCCGCCCGACGACGGCCCCACCGGCAGTGGCGATCCCGGAGGCGGCGGCCCCGGCACCACATCCGAAGACAACCGGCTCCGGGACGGCATTTCTGGGGGCTGTGGTCCTGGGGACAGCGAGAGCCCCGACGACCCCCGCTGTCTTGATCCAGGTGGAGCCTGCCCTGGCGAATGCTCCACCGCCGCGCCCGAGCCTCTCAACAGCGCAGACTCCCCGAGCGGCGGGAGAAATCTGCCCACCCCCGGTGGGAGAAGTCTGCCCGGGCCTCGAGGGAGGAGTCTGCCTGAGCTCGCCCCGGTTGCTCCCACCATCCAGCCCACCGCCCAGCTCGTCTCCCCGTTTTCCGCCACACCAGTAGAGGTCGCTGAGGTGAGGATCGGGGCGCGCAGCGCAGCGGTACCGGCCATGACTGCCTGGGCCCTGGCAGCCGGCGGGACCTGGAGGCGCCTGGTGACCGACCCCGCCAGCGGCACCGTCCTGGACGTCGGCCGCACCAGGTACCGGCCCCCGGTGGGACTTGCGGACCTCGTACGAGCCCGCGACACAACATGTGTCTTCCCCACCTGCCAGACTCCGGCCTCCCACTGCGACATCGACCACCTCACCGCCTGGAGCCAGGGCGGGACCACCAGCCTGGACAACCTCGTGGTGCTCTGTCAGGCCCATCACCGACTCAAGCACACTCCCGGATGGGCACTCACCAGAGACCGTGACAGCGGGGTCCTGTCCTGGCACACCCCGGACAAGACCGTCTATCGGCGCCACCCGGACGGCACCATCGACCGCCCGCCCCACAAGGTCGGCCCCCACCAGCACTTTGTTCCCAGCACCGTCGTCCCGGCCGACCTGAGCCGGCAGATCGGCCCCGAGCTCATCGACCGGCTCAACACCGCCCTCGACCTCACCCAGCCCAGCAGCGGCAATGCCCGCCTCGTGACCCGAGGCCCCTTACCCGGCGAAAAGGCGGGAGACTACGAGACCACCCCTCATCCGAGGGCCGCCCACACCCTGGGACTAGCACCCCTCATCGACCAAGTCCCACCCTTCTGACGAGAACGAAGCGAGTAGCGTCGGGGCTACGCGAGCGCCGCGCTGTCCATCCGCGCGGGCACGAACTCGCCCCAGCCGTCCTCGACGAGGCCGGCCCGCAGACGCTCCATGGCGGCGTCGAGCTCGGGGGCCTCGGGGTGGCGGGCCGAGGAGAAGGACAGGTCCTCCTCGCAGCGGATCGGCAGCACGTGCAGGTGCAGGTGGTCGACGCCGTAGCCGGCCACGACGAGCCCGGCCCGGGGCGCCTCGAAGACGCGCACCTGCGCAGCACCGATGCGCTTGGCGACCACGGCCAGGTGGGCCACCACGTCGTCGGGCGCGTCCACGTAGGAGTCGACCTCGAGCCGCGGGACCACGAGGACGTGCCCGTCAGTGTGCGGCTCAATGGTGGCGAAGGCGACGCAGACCTCGTCCGCCCACACGAAACGGCCGGGGATCTCGCCGGCGATGATCTTGGTGAAAATCGTGCTCATGGCCTCATTGTCCCCCAGCCGCGCCCGAAACCGTCCAGGGTTGGCAACAGACGAGCAGTCGCTCACGGGCACGAGTCGGCGCGACGTCGAGCCACAGGCGAGTGCACAGATACCGCGCCAACTGATCCGGAACGAACTGGACATCAGCGGGATCGAGCCGTTCAACGTGCTCGATGGCCGTGAAGAAGATGGCCTCCTGGCCGCGAACCAGGGCCGAGACCCCGTCACCTCAAGGCGCAGGCCGGGAGTCGCTGAGCCACCATCCGTACTGTCCACTCCTCATCATGAATGAGAACCTGCTCTCTGACAGCCTACGCGGAAGTGTCTGCCTCGCTTTGGAAGAAACGGTGTCGCCAGGAACTGCCTATTGCTGCCCCATGAGCCACTCTCTCGCTCGAGCCACGATGAACGCACAGGAGCCTATCAAGCCGACAAGTACGCAACAGCCTGACTTTGAGTAGTTTCGATAGCAATAGTCCGACAATTCAAGTCCACACCACCAACCAAACCTCACAACACAGTAGATGACCTACAATTTCCATAGTTCACCCTGAACCCAACCATCAGGGGCACCCGTGCTCCCAAAAGGAACAATCTCATTTTCTGGAAACGTCCTGAACACCGAAGGTAGTATCTTAAGATTACCCACCTTAAGAACCCTCAGTAGATATTGAATCAAAGTAGCCTGACCAAAAATTCGATTCATTGCGCCGACACAGAAAAGCACCTCGGGATGCGTCTCCCTTCTCGGCAACCTAGGCGTTTTGCCATAAACTCGATTATACATACGCCCATGATGTGCCGCAATATTTCTCACAATATTCAGGGTTTTTAGCCAAGATTCCAGCTGAGGAGAAGTGAGATTGACAGCATCAGCAACCTTCACCTGAGCAACGCGAGGTGACATTGAATAAAGATGCGTCAACATCCCCCAGTCCAACACCTCAACCGCCACCCATATCGGAAGGGTTCCACCATACCTCCCCTTGTGGTGCTGCACAAATTCCTCACGAGAAGTATCCAACTTTTCGTTATACCTATTCAGCCACTCTTTGTATTCTGACGATCGCTCCCCTCTTGCGACTGGACCCAACAAATCTGCATTAGTATGAATGCACGGGTCTATCTCACCCAACGCATGCCCAACCAAGGCTCGCATAGACAGTTCAACTGGCGCCAGCGCAGCGAGGACCGCTACCCTAAGTCGTGCATCAAAATCATAGAGAGCAACCACATCATCAAAAGCAGACCCAGGAAGAAAACGATCAGATCGACCATCCCCATCCGGCTTACGCATACGGAACGGATACCAGTACCCCGATAGGCGATAGTAGTTGACCCGACGCAATTTCTCGATGGCTCGCTCACGATCTGCGACACACATCCCCCGCCCTATAAGGAGATCCACCTGCTCCTCATAAGTTTTAAAGCTCTTGGGCTGCTCAATCACCACTGCCACCTTGACTCGTCATCGAGATAAACGAAGACCGGCCCTGGACTTCCTTGACGGAAGCGGAACCGGTCGTGATGACTAGAAATGTAATCGACGAAGTACCCGACATCCAACTTAATGGAACGTGACTTAAGTCACAATCTTTCACAAATTAGGGTAGTGACAGCTTCAGGTCAGGCCAGCAGCCACAGGGAGCCGTCGGGGATGATGGCCTCCGGGGCGATCTCGGG
>CAJZFF010000194.1 GCA_915069725.1 uncultured Actinomyces sp. | reverse complement strand
CCGACCCCGCCCGCCGCGCCGAGGGACGGCGCATCAGCGATCCCGAGCAGTGGTCACCGGCCCTGTCTCAGGTGCTCGCGCTGCGGGAGACCGTGCCCGCTCTCGGCGTCAAGGTCGCCCCCGGCATCAACCACACCGCGCTGCCGTCGGACTCCCACACGCAATGGGTGAGCGTGGACGGCGACGTGGTGGAGGCCGCCATCTGGTGCGGTCCGCTGGCACCGGAGGGTCCCGGGCGCTCCGCGCTGGTCCTGCATCCGGGGGCGAATGGCATCACCGCCCACACAATGGCCGACGACGTCACCGATCCTTCCGAACCGCCGGTTCAGGTCGATCCGATCACCTCTCCCGACGACCTGGGCAGCATCATCCACGTGCCCGACGGCGCCGCCATCCGGGCCGGGCTCGTCGCCCGCCTCTGCCAGACGCTGTCCGCCCGGCCGGTGGGACCACGGATCGGCTATCTCACGTCGGAGAACATGCCCGACACGGCGACCACGCCCTTCGTTCGTTCCTTCCGGCTCACTGAGGTTCTGCCGCTGCGGCTCAAGACCCTGCGGGCCAGAGCCCGCGAGCTGGGGGTGGGAAGTCTGGAGATCCTCAAGCGGGGAGTCGATGTCTCACCCGATGCGCTGCGCACCTCACTGAGGCTCAGCGGCCGGGAGTCGGAGACCTGGGTCCTGACCCGCGCAGGAGAGAAGGCCAAGGGCGTCGTCCTTGTCGTCGAACCCATCGTCAGCGATTCGCCGACCGACTCACCGACGCCCCCAGACGACGGCGCCTCTTCCGGCGACTAGCACCAACCCCACCTGCCAGCACCCGTCAGGGACCTGAGGAACCCGAGGAGACCAGGACATGCAGGACACGACTGACACGACGAGCCCGAGCGCCGCGTCCGCCGACGCTCAGCTGCCACCGGCTCGCCGTCCCCAGTCCCTTCACTTCGCCAGCTCGGCCCGCTCCACGCTGGGGGTCGAGTGGGAGCTGGCGCTCATCGACCGAGACAGCCTTGACCTGCGCCAGTGCGCCGAGGAGATCCTCCAGAAGGTGGGCCCGGACCCGCACGTGCACGGCGAGATGATGCTCAACACCATCGAGCTGGTCTCCGGGGCGCGCAGGACCGTGGCCGAGTGCATGGAGGACATCGCCTTCGCCTTCGACCGAGTCCTTCCCGTCACCGACCCGCTGCGCGTGGACCTGGCCTCGGCCGGGACCCACCCCTTCGCCGACCCGCTGGTGCAGAAGGTGACCAACGCCGAGCGCTACGCACGCCTGGTGGACCGCACCCGGCTGTGGGGCCACCAGATGCTCATCTTCGGCACCCACGTGCACGTCGGCGTCGAGGATCGCTCCAAGGTCCTGCCGATCCTCAAGGCCCTGCTCACGCGTACCGCCCACCTGCAGTGCCTGAGCGCCTCCTCGCCCTTCTGGGCGGGGGCCGACACGGGCTACGCGGACAACCGCGCCATGATGTTCCAGCAGCTGCCCACCGCCGGCGCCCCCGAGCAGTTCAGCACCTGGGAGCAGCTGGAGAGCTACACCGGGGACCTGGTCCACACCGGCGTCATTGAGGACTTCACCGAGATCCGTTGGGACGTGCGCCCCTCGCCGCGCCTGGGAACCATCGAGGTGCGGGCCTGCGACGCCGCGACGAACCTGACCGAGCTGGCCGGCATGGCGGCGCTGACCCAGTGCCTCGTGGAGTCCTTCTCCCGCACCCTGGACCGGGGCGAGGAGCTCGATGCGCTGCCGGACTGGTACGTCGCCGAGAACAAGTGGCGCTCAGCCCGCTACGGCATGGACGCGATCCTCATCGTCAACTCCGCCGGTGAGGAGGAGCTGGTGGGAGACACGGTTGAGCGGATGCTCACCGAGCTCGCCCCTGTCGCAGAGGATCTCGGTTGCGCCGCCGAGTTGGACTCCGTGCGCACCACGTTGGAGACGGGGGCCTCCTACCAGCGTCAGATCGCCGCCGTCGGGGCCTATGGAGGGCAGCGGGAGGCGGCCGTCAGGCTGCTGCTGGCCGAGGCCCGGGCAGGCAGGCCCCTGCGTCCCACCGAGGTGCTCTCGCTGGCGGCCAAGTCCTGAGCGGAGCGCCGGCGACCCACCTGTGGTCGGTGGCGTCGGGGCTCCCCAGCCGGGCGGGAAGCGGGATCCTCGTGTGACTCTGGGAGAACCTCCTCTCCCGCCTGCGCACCACCCGCGGAGTCGATCGCCAGGATCGGCTTGGGGACGGGGAGGTATCCCTACAGGTCGGCCAGGCTCAGCAACAGTCCGACGGCACGGTCGACCATGCCCATGATCGCGATCACGGGCAGCCTGCGGTGCTGCGACATGAGCCCCACCGGATACCCCGCCCACAGGCACACGCTCACGATCCAGGCGACCACGAACACGACCAGTGCTCCGAGCTTTCCTCGAAGGACCGCCAGGAAACAGTGAGGACCCGTGCGGAGGGATCGACGTGCGCCGCAGCGGAGGAGGTGGACACGAACTCTCCTTATCCTCCTGTGGAACGAATAATGGAGAATGCAAGAGAGAACAACATGCGCTGACGCCTTAACAGAACATGGAGCTCAATACCCGGGGCACATCAGAGCATTTTCCTCCCCGCCCACAGCACATACCTTCCAAGTCATCACGCCATTGCCGCCACAATTCTCTAAAATATTGTGCTTCAATCAAGCGCATCCCACATTCGCACCCTTGACCTCATTTCCTTCTCGGTCCTCCTCTGACGGCCTCATGGGTCCCCTGAGCCGCCGAGTCCGCCGATAACTGAGAAGTCAGCCTGATATCCGGGCCCGTTCCCCACTGCTATTGCGAGTCGGCACGGTCCCGAGTCTCGCCCGACGATCAGCGATTCCCGGGGCGATCATTCCTGCCTCGATACGAGCTCCCATCCGCGGGCCCGGGTGCGCTGCTCCCAGAAGCTGCGGTAGGGCCCCTCGACGGACACAAGCTCATCGTGGTGTCCCCGCTGGGCGATACGCCCGGCGTCGTCGAGGACGACGACCTGGTCGGCGGCGGCGATCGTCTCGAGCTTGTGGGCGATGACGATGAGGGTCGACGTGCGGCGCAGTTCCTGCATCGCGGCGACGATATTGGCCTCGTTCTCGGCGTCCAGTGCGCTGGTGGCCTCATCGAGCAGGACGATCGGGGCTCGTTTGAGCAGGGCGCGGGCGATAGAGACGCGCTGGCGCTCCCCACCGGACAGGGCCCGTCCGCCCTCACCCACGCGCGTGTCCCAGCCATGGGGAAGGCGTTCGACGATCTCCGTGACGCCGGCGAGCCCCGCGGCCCAGCGCACCTGGGCATCGTCGGCCGCGGGATTGCCGATGCGGATGTTGGCGGCCAGAGTGTCGTCGAAGAGGTAGACGTCCTGGAAGACCATGGAGAGCTGCTCCATGAGCTGGGAGGTCGGCATGTCGCGCACGTCGGCGCCGCCGACTCGCACGGCTCCCGAGCCCACGTCCCAGAAGCGGGCGACGAGGCGGGCGATGGTCGTCTTGCCGCTGCCTGAGGGGCCCACGATGGCGCACATGGTGCGTGCCGGCACCTTCATCGACACCCCGGTCAGGACGGGCGCGTCGGGGCGGTAGCCGAAGACGACGTCGTCAAGCTCGACGGCGCCCGGCTCAGGCAGCGCACTGGGCTCCTGCGGCTCGACCATGAGCTCGGCGTCCATGACGGCGTCGAGGTGGTTCATCATCTGGCGCCGCTCCTCCACGCCCATCACGGCTGCTCCGATGTCGTCGAGCATGGTGGTGAAACGCAGGCACATGCCGATGACGGCAATGGCCACCAGCGGCTCCATGGCGCCGGAGGCGGCCAGTGAGGAGGTCAGGACGATCATGGCGACGACGACGATCTGGCTCAGCGTGCCGTTGACGAGGTTGCCGGCGGACTCCCACCACAGGGCGCGCCTGGAGGAGCGGACCCCGTCGTCGAAGGCGGCGGTCAGGCGGCTGTAGCCCGAGGCGGCCCGGCAGGAGCGCAGGGCGCCCTGGCAGCGGGCGATCTCGACGATGCGGGTGGCGAGCTCGCGCTCGGCGGGCTCGGAGATGGACTTGCCTCGGTCCAGCAGACGGCGCGAAAGGCTCACGAGTCCGGCGAACAGGGGCGCGGCCAGCGTCAGCAGGAGCCCCAGGCGCCAGTCCCAGGCCCAGGAGCCGACCCCGACGACCACGCATGCGGCAGCGGTGGAGGTGAGCAGGTACATGAAGTGGGCGGCGGACTCCCCCAGGGCCACCATCTCTTGGCTCACGGCCCGCGACAGGGTGCCGGCGGAGTCGGCGGTGAACCAGCGCAGGGGCAGGCGCGCGATCTGGTCGCCGACCGCGTGGTGGACGTCGTGCATGAAGCCCAGCGCCCCCGACATACCCATGCGCCGCCCCTGGAAGTCGCAGACGGCCGCGCCGAGACCGAGAACGACCAGCACGATGAGCCAGCCGCCGAAGGACAGCCCCCATCGGGGGGCTCTGGTCGCCAGAGCGACTGAGGCGGGCAGCAGCACCAGCAGCGCCAGTCCCGACAGGACCCCGTTGACTCCCGCCAGGGCGATGCACCCTCGGGTCTGTCGCCAGGAGGAGTCGGTCATGAGCCGGCGGAAGCGGGACAGCAGGGAGCCCACCGGCCGGGAGGACCCACCGAGGGTGGAGGGGACCGGGAGTGAGGCCCCCACCCGCCTATCCCGGTCATCAATGCGGGAGGCCACTGCTGCCGGGGCACCGCCGTCAGCCGCACCGTCGTCCGGACTGTCGGCCGCGCCGTCGGCGAGTGCGGGGCCAACCGTCCTGGCCTCAGTCTCGTCACCGTCCACCTCCGTGGCACCTTCGATCTCGCCGGCCTGGCGCAGCAGGGCCCGGTAGTGGGGCTCATCGGCCAGG
>CAJZFF010000193.1 GCA_915069725.1 uncultured Actinomyces sp. | reverse complement strand
GGGCCGCACCGATACCGGACCAGGCGAAGGGCGAGACGATGCCGACATGGGCATGGATGACGTCTGGACGCAGACGGGACATGAGATCGTGCAGCTCACGCCCGGCTCGTGGATGAACGGGCAGCTCGCTGGGCAGGTGCGCGGTCGTGCGGTAGACCGGGAAGCCATCGACCCGTTCAACGCTGCGGCCGCGATGCTCACCGACCGGCGTCGCGGTGATGACGGCGGGCCTGTGCCCCGCCAGCCTCAGGTTGCGGGCGAGGTCCCGCACCTGGGTCTCGATGCCGCCCAGTCGCGGCGCATAGCAGTCGGAGACGATGAGGACGCGCATGACCTCAAGTCTGCCACGTCCGTTTCCTCACGGGGCCGGGCGCAGCCTCGGCTAGGAGGCGACCCCGGCGCCGCGCAGCTCGGCGATGGCCGTCTCGAAATCCTCCAGGGAATCGAAGGAGGAGTAGACCGAGGCGAAGCGCAGGTAGGCGATCTGATCCAGCTCACGCAGAGGGCCCAGGATCGCCAGCCCGACGTCGTGGGAGTCGACGATCGCCTGGCCTCCGGCGCGGATGGCCTCCTCAACCTGGTGCGCCAGAAGCGCGAGCTGATCGTCGGAGACGGGGCGTCCCTGGCAGGCTCGCCTGACCCCGACCACGACCTTGTCCCGACTGAAGGGCTCGACGACGCCGGAGCGCTTGCGGACCGACAGGCTGGCGGTCTCCAGAGTGGTGAATCGGCGCCCGCACTGCTGACACTCACGACGACGACGGATGGAGGTGCCGTCCTCAGCGGTCCGGGAGTCGACAACGCGCGAGCCGTCATGACGACAGAAGGGGCAGTGCACGCCTACAACCTCCGAACTCACTGGACTACGTGTCAGTCCATTGGAGAGTAAACGCCCGGCGGGCCGCCCCGCAAGCCCACCTCGAGGGGCGACCCCCGCACCGGTTCTCACGCCGTAGGAATCTCAAGCGTCTGCCCGGCACGGATGGTGGTTCCCTTCAGGTCGTTGAGCTCGGCGATCCGGGCAACCATCCCCGGGACGTCCGCGGTCCCGCTCGCCTCGGCGATGTCCCACAGGGACTGACCGGGACGAACCACCGTCGTGGTGGTATCCGCAGGCACCTGCGCAACCGCCGTGGCGGGGCCCGCCCAGGCCATGCCCGCCAGGGCCCCGATGGCCAGTCCGCAGCAGGCGAGCACGAGGGCCGCGGCAACGACCGCAAGACCGCCACGAAGAAGCCGCGGCCCCGCTGGGGAGCGCACCTCCGTCTCCGCCACCTCCCGCGGGCGGGATGGGACGGACTCGCTCTTGCCAGGACGCCGAGCGGCGCCGCCTGTCCGGTCCTCCTCCTGCAGGGCGCTACGTCGCAGCCCGGCGGCCCGCACCGCCGGATGCTGCGGGGCCAGCCTCTCCAGCTCTGAGCGACGGCCTCGCAGGGCAGCGGGCGCCGCGGGGCGACGCATTGGCGGCACCGCCGGCAGCACTGGGACACGAGCGGATGCGGACACAGGGCGCTGCGCGCCCTCGAGGCTTCGCCGCACAGGAGCCTCGGGGACGAAGTCGTCAGTGACCAGCCTCAGCCGGGGCCGACGGGAGAGCTGCCCGCCGGCCCGGCCGCTGGCCGACCCAGCGACGGGCTCATCACTCCGAGCCCGAGAAGCCTGACGGGACGGGAGCGGGATGGCGATGGCACTCACGGCAACCTCCTGAACACGTGTTCGACGAACGTTTGTTCGATACATTAGCGCCTGAGAGGCAACACGTCCAGCACATCTTCGAACATGTGTTTGAATCGTGGTCGCGTCGCCGGTAGGCTGGTCGTGTCCAAGACGATCACGGACCACCGACATCTATTCCGCGCCCTTGACGCCCCCGGGCCTGAGGGTTGTCCGGCAGGGAGGGCCAGGACTATGAGCACCACAGCACGCCAGGGCGACTCATCGACCCCGATGCCGCACGCCGGAGCCGGCGGTGCTGAGCAGATCAGTGCAGAAGCGGTCATGGAGGCCGTCAACGACCTCGACAAGCGCGCCCGCGCGGTCTATGAGGCCGTCCGCGCGGCCATCGCCACCCACGGCTACCCGCCCTCACTGCGTGAGATCGGCGAGCAGGTGGGCCTGACCAGCCCCTCCTCCGTCAAGCACCAGCTGGACAAGCTCGAGCGCCTGGGCCTGGTGCGCCGAGACCCCAATCGCCCTCGGGCGATGGAGGTGGTCTCCGCCGACAGCGCCCCGAGCGGCCGCGCGGCCACCCCCGGCGGCGCTCACGTCACCTCTCTTGACTCCCCCAGCGTCCCCGGCGTCGAGGACGGGGAGGCGGTCGCCGTTCCGCTGGTGGGGAGGATCGCCGCCGGGGCCCCGATCCTGGCGGAGCAGGAGGTCGCCGATGTCATGGCCCTGCCCCGCCGCCTGACTGGAGAGGGCGAGCTCTTCATGCTGGAGGTGCACGGGGACTCGATGATCGAGGCCGCCATCTGTGACGGCGACTGGGTGGTGGTGCGCTCCCAGCCCGACGCGGCCAACGGCGAGATCGTGGCGGCCATGATCGAGGACGTCGACGGCGCCTCGGCCACGGTCAAGGTGCTCTCGCGGCGCGACGGCCACCAGTGGCTGCTCCCCCGCAACTCCAGCTACGCCCCGATCGACGGAGACCAGGCCACGATCATGGGCAAAGTGGTCACGGTGCTGCGCGCCCTGTAGGCACGCCAGGGCCGCATGACAGAAGGACCGCCCCATTGATCGGGGCGGTCCTTCCGCGTTTCAGACCGGTGGCTCAGTAGCCCAGGCCACGTGCGACCTCGCGCAGGTGGTCGGCGGAAGCGGTCAGACGCTCCTTCTCCTCGGAGGTCAGGGGCAGCTCGAGGCGACGCCCGGCGCCCTCACGTCCCACGATCGTGGGGACGGCCATGCACACGTCGGAGATGCCGTGCCAGTCGTCCAGCAACGGGGAGATGGTCAGCACCCGCTGCTCGTCGTTGAGGACGGCGCCGATGATGCGCTGCACGGCCAGGCCGACGGCGTAGTTGGTGGCGCCCTTGCCCTCGATGATGCGGTAGGCGGAGCGGACCACGTCGTGGGCGATGCGCTCACGCTTGGACTCGTCGAACACGCCGCCGTCAAGGGTGGTGCCCCACTGGGTGATCGGCACACCGCCGATCTCGGTGGAGGACCACAGGGGCACCTCGGAGTCGCCGTGCTCACCGGCGATGTAGCCGTGGATGTTCTGGACGGCCGTGCCGGTCTCCAGGGAGATGAGGTACCGCATCCGGGCGGTGTCCAGCACCGTGCCGGAGCCGAAGACCTGGTTCTCGGGCAGACCGGTGATCTTCTTGGCGCAGTAGGTCACCACGTCCACCGGGTTGGCCACGAGGACGAAGATGGCGTTGGGAGCGACCTCGACCAGCTTGGGGAGGATCTTCTCCATGATGCCGACGGTGGCGCCGGCGAGCTCGAGGCGGGACTGGCCGGGCTTCTGCTTGGCGCCGGCGGTGATGGCGATGACGTCCGCGTCGCGGCAGATCTCGGGGTCGTCGGAGCCCGAGACGGAGCCGGCGGAGGTGAACTGGATTCCCTGAGCGATGTCGAGGGCCTCAGCCTCGACCTTCTCCTTGACGATGTCCTGCAGCACAACCTCGCGGGCAACGCCCTTGGTCACGCAGGCGTAGGCGAGGGTGGAGCCGACGGCCCCGGCACCGATGACAGCGACTTTGGAGGGGCGGCCGGAACGGTTGGTGGGGTAGGAGCCTTCAGCGGTAGTGGTGATGTGGTCTGACACGTTCTTCTCCTCGATGGGATCTGCTGGGCAGGACCGCAGGGGCGCGAGCACCCGCTCGCCTCAAGCCTACGTGCATATCCTCCCGGGGGGCACATACCCAAAGGCCCAGCCGACGGGTTCACTCCTCCCCCGGGGCATCGGTCCGCACAGCCAGGCGCCTCAGAGCGGCACGGACCACGTCGGGCTTCGTCGTCGGCCACAGGGCGGGCATGGAGCGGGTGAGAAATCCCCCGTAGCGCGCCGTGCGCAGGCGCGAGTCCAGCACGGCGACGACGCCGCGGTCCTGGCTGCGACGGATGAGGCGCCCCGCCCCCTGGGCTAGGAGCAGGGCCGCGTGGGTGGCCGACACGCTCATGAAGCCGTTGCCTCCGGCGGCCACGACGGCGTCGGTGCGGGCCTGGGCGACCGGGTCGTCGGGGCGGGGGAAGGGGATGCGGTCGATGACGACGAGGCGGCAGGTGCGTCCGGGCACGTCCACGCCCTGCCACAGCGAGAGAGTACCCACCAGGCAGGCGGCCTCGTCGTCGGCGAAGGCCTGCACCAGAGTGGGCAGCTGGTCGTCCCCCTGGGCGTAGACGGGCAGGTCGGTGGCTCCGCGCAGCACCTCGGCGGCCTCCTGGGCGGCGCGCCGGGAGGAGAACAGGCCCAGCATGCCGCCCTCGGAGGCCTCGACCAGGGCGAGCATCTCATCCAGGGCGGCCTCGGAGATGCCGGCGCCGGGGCGGGGCAGGTGGGCGGCCACGTAGAGGATGCCCTGACGGGGGTAGTCGAAGGGGGAGCCGACGTCGAGGCCTCTCCAGGGCTGCTCGGCCAGGGACAGTCCCAGGGAGCGGGCCATGGGATCGAAGCTGTCCCCCAGGGCGAGGGTCGCCGACGTCATGACGCTGGCGCGGCCGTTCAGCAGATGGCTCGCCACCGATCCGGCGACCTCGATGGGGGCCAGGAGGAGGCGCGGGGGCTCGGCGCCCATGCGGGGACGCTCGATCCAGGCCACGTCGCGCCCCTGGGCCACCGAGTCCGAGGTCATGCGGTCCAGCGCGTCGACCAGATCGCCGACGGCGGTGCGAGCGATCGCGAGTCCCCCGGCCGCCTCGCTGGAGCGTTCGCGGCCCAGGGTGCGGGCCCGGTCGCGTACGTCGGAGGCGACCTG
>CAJZFF010000192.1 GCA_915069725.1 uncultured Actinomyces sp. | reverse complement strand
AACGACCGCTCGATCCTCACCGTCATCCTGGTCCTGGCCCTGTTCGGCTGGCCCCAGATCGCCCGCATCACGCGAGGCTCTGTCATGAGCGTCAAGAACGAGGACTACGTGACCGCCTCGCGGGCGCTGGGCTCAGGACGTATGGCCATGCTGCTGCGCCACGTCATGCCCAACGCCGCCGCCCCCATCATCGTGACCGCCACCGTCGAGCTCGGCGTCTTCATCGTCTCGGAGGCCACCTTGAGCTTCCTGGGTATCGGCCTGCCCTCCTCGGTGGTCTCCTGGGGAGCGGACATCGCGGCCGCCAAGGACGCCCTCAACAGCCACCCCAGCGTCCTGCTCTTCCCCGCCGGCGCACTGGCCCTGACCGTGCTCGGCTTCATCATGCTCGGCGACGTCGTCCGCGACGCCCTGGACCCGAAGGCCCGCAAGTGACACCCTCCAACGCATCCACCGCCACCGCCTCAGGCGCCTCCGCCAAGACCTTCGCCCCCGCGGCCTCCTGGAGCGCCGAGAGCGACCCCCTCCTGGAGATCAGCGACCTGGAGGTCGCCTTCCGCTCCTCGACCGGGCTCGTCCCGGCCGTGCGCAAGGCGAACCTGACCCTCTACCCCGGCCAGTCGGTCGCCATCGTGGGGGAGTCGGGCTCGGGCAAGTCCACCCTGGCCCACGCCGTCATCGGGCTGCTGCCCGGAACCGGTCGGGTCACCGGCGGCACGATCCGCTTCCAGGGGCGCGACATCACCCACCTGGGCACCCAGGAGCTCACCGCCCTGCGCGGCTCCTCCATCGGCCTGGTGCCCCAGGACCCCATGTCCAACCTCAACCCCGTGTGGTCCATCGGCTTCCAGGTCAAGGAGGCGCTGCGGGCCAACGGCCTGGCCGGCGTCGCCGACGACCGCCTCGCCCACCTCATGGCTGAACATGCCGAACATGCCGGGCGCACTGGGCACGCCGATGGCGCCCAGAAGGCGGCCACCTCGACCGGCGGGCGCATCGATGTTGACGAGCAGGTGGCCCTCCTGCTGGAGCAGGCCGGCCTGCCCGAGGCCTCCCGGCGGGCCAAGCAGTACCCCCACGAGTTCTCCGGCGGCATGCGCCAGCGCGCCCTCATCGCCATCGGCCTGGCGGCCCGCCCCGACCTGCTCATCGCCGACGAGCCCACCAGCGCCCTGGACGTCACCGTCCAGCGACGCATCCTCGACCACCTCCAGACCCTCGTGCGCGAGCTGGGCACCGCGATGCTCTTCATCACCCACGACCTGGGCCTGGCCGCTGAGAGGGCCGAGCACATCGTCGTCATGCACCGCGGCCGGGTCGTCGAGTCCGGCCCCAGCCTCGAGGTGCTCCAGGACCCCCGCCACCCCTACACCCAGCGCCTGGTCAAGGCCGCCCCCTCCCTGGCCTCCCGGCGCATCGAGTCCGCCCACGCCCGCGGCATCCAGGTCACCGACGACGAGCTGTTGGGCGCCAGCCTGGGATCGAGCGCCACCGAGGAGATCCTGCGTGTGGAGCACCTCACCAAGGTCTTCGAGGTGCGCGGCGCCAAGGGCAAGGACAAGACCCTCACCGCCGTCGACGACGTCAGCTTCGGCATCCGCAAGGGCACGACGACGGCGCTCGTGGGCGAGTCCGGCTCGGGCAAGTCCACGGTTGCCAACATCATCTTGAACCTCATCGACCCCACCTCCGGCAAGGTGTTCCACGACGGGGTGGACCTGTCCACCCTGGGGCCCAAGGAGCTCTTCGCCCTGCGGCGCATCATGCAGCCGGTCTTCCAGAACCCCTACGGCTCCCTGGACCCGATGTACTCGATCTTCCGCGTCGTCGAGGAACCGCTGCGGGTCCACGGGATCGGCACCGCCAAGGAGCGCGAGGCGCGCGTCGCCGAGCTGCTCGACATGGTCTCCCTGCCGCGCTCGGTCATGCGCCGTTACCCCCACGAGCTCTCCGGCGGTCAGCGCCAGCGCGTCGCCATCGCCCGGGCCCTCGCCCTCAAGCCGCAGATCGTCGTCCTCGACGAGGCGGTCTCCGCCCTGGACGTGCTGGTCCAGGCCCAGATCCTGCGCCTGCTGTCCGACCTGCAGTCCGAGCTGGAGCTGACCTACCTGTTCATCACCCACGACCTGGCCGTCGTGCGCCAGATCGCCGACGACGTCGTCGTCATGGAGCACGGGCGCATCGTGGAGTCCGGGGTGGCCGACGAGCTGTTCGCCAACCCGCGCCAGGACTACACCCGCGAGCTCATCCGGGCCGTCCCCGGAGCCGGCATCGACCTCTACGGCGATGAGCCTCCCTCGAGGTCTGACAGCTGAGGATGGACGTCTGACGACGCGGCGGTGGACTTTCAATCCACCGCCGCGTTTCATCTCCCCTTGAATATCGACCAGTCGGGCATTTCCTGAATGCTGGAAATGTATCCATTGAGTTTCACTCAACAGGTATTGTGACCCCGTTCATTTGTTCGTACACGGTGTCACCTTCACGGCTGTCAGGTGCTCGTGCCACGGGCCGGTGTTCCACGTACCGGTGGGTTGTCCGAAGGAGGAGAACGCATGCTCCCGTACCTGGCGCGCCGGATCGCGAACTACGCGGTCCTGCTGTTCATCGCCACATCGTTGGCCTATCTACTGGCCTCGGCCTCCCTGGATCCCTCGGCCCTGTGGAACCGTCAGGATCCCTCCCTCAACTGGGACGCCATTCACGCCAACCTCGTGAAGTACAACATCAGTCACGACCTGCCCGTGTGGGACCGCTACGTCACCTGGCTGCGCAACGTGCTCTTCCACTGGGACTGGGGGCGCACCCCCAAGGGTGAGCTCATCAACACCCTCATCGGCACCAAGATCTTCGTCTCGGTGCGGCTGGTCTTCCTGGGTGCCGCCATCGGCATGGTCGGGGGAGTGGCCCTGGGGGCCTGGACCGCCACGCGCCAGTACCGCTTCTCCGACCGCGTGACCTCCCTGATCTCCATGATTATCATCTCCACCCCCGCCATGGTCATCGCGATCCTCCTGCAGGTCCTGGCCGTCCAGATCAACCGCAGCTCCGGCTTCCAGATCTTCGAGTTCACCGGTGAGGGGGAGGGTGCCCTCGGTCGCCTCCAGCACCTGCTGCTTCCCACCCTGTCGATGTCGCTGGGCGGTATCGCCTCCTACTCCCGCTTCCAGCGCAACCTCATGCTCGACACCCTGGGCGCCGACTACGTGCGCACCGCCCGCGCCAAGGGCCTCATCAAGCGCAAGGCACTGACCCGCCACGCGCTGCGCACCGCGCTCATCCCCATGGCCACCTACTTCGCCTTCGCCCTGGCCACCCTGTTCACCGGTGCCGCCATCACCGAGCGGGTCTACGGCTGGCACGGCATGGGCGAGTACTCCATCAGCGCGATCTCCGGCATGGACATCAACGGAGTGACGGCCGTCGTCGCCTTCTCCGGGCTGTGCACCCTCACCGGCGCGCTCCTGTCCGATGTCTTCGTGGCGATCGTCGACCCGAGAGTGAGGGTGAGCTGACCCATGGCGCGCAATGCTGAACCCAACGGGATGGCCTCCATCGGCAAGCAGATGACGGTGGGCGGCTACGCCGCCGTCGAGCAGGGCGGGGAGGCCCCGCTGAGCCCCGAGGACCTGGGCGACATCACCAAGGAGACTCCCAGGGACTCCCGGCGTCTGACCCGCAGGCAGATCATCACCCGGCGCTTCTGGCGCAACAAGGGGGCCGTCGTCGGCGCGATCGGCTTCCTGCTCATGGTGCTCTTCGCGCTCCTCGGTGACGCCGCGACCCACTGGACCTTCACCGACGTCGACTCCTCCGCCTTCCTGCAGGCCCCCAGTGCCGATCACTGGTTCGGCACCACCCAGGGCGGCCGCGACGTCTACGCGATGGTCGTGGAGGGCACCCGCAAGTCCATGATGATCGGCGTCTTCGTCGCCCTGCTCCAGACGGGCATCGCCGCCGTCATCGGCTCCTCGGCCGCCTACTTCGGCGGCTGGTGGGAGAAGATCGCCCTGTGGGCCACCGACCTGCTCCTGGTGGTGCCCTCCTTCCTCATCATCGCGATCCTCTCCCAGCGGGCCGGAGCCGCCAAGGGCTCCATCGCGCTGTTCATCATCCTGCTGGCCGGCTTCGGGTGGATGCTCACGGCCCGCGTGGTGCGCTCCCTGACCCTGAGCGTGAAGAACCTGGAGTACGTCAATGCCGCCCGCTTCATGAACGTGCCCAGTCCCGTCATCATCGCCCGGCACATCCTGCCCAACATCGCCTCCCTGCTCATCGTGGACGCCACCATCAACGTGGCCTACGCCGTCATCAGCGAGACGACGCTGTCCTACTTCGGTTTCGGAGTCCAGTCGCCCAACACCTCCCTGGGCACCCTCATTGCCGAGGGGCAGCGCTCCGCGACCACCTACCCCTGGATCTTCCTGGCCCCGGCCGCCGTGCTCGTCCTCATGCTCCTGTGCGTCAACGTCATGGGTGACGGCCTGCGCGATGCCATCGATCCCTCGTCCAAGTCAGGAGGCAAGGCATGAGCCCCACGAGCAGCACCCGCACGTCCGCCGAGGCCACGAAGAGCGCCGCGACCGTGCCCGCCGTCGACGCCCGCAGAGGCGACGACGCGCTGCCGGACCCCTCCAGCACCGCCCCGCTGCTGGAGGTCACCGACCTGAAGGTCTCCTTCCCCTCCGAGGACGGGCGCGTCAACGCCGTGCGCGGAGTCAACCTGTCCGTCGCCCGCGGTGAAGTGCTGGCCCTGGTCGGCGAGTCCGGTTCGGGCAAGTCCGTCACCTCGACGGCGGTCATGGGCCTGCTCGACGAGTCCGCCGAGGTCACCGGCTCGGTGCGCCTCCACGGCACCGAGCTGCTGGGGCGGCCCGACGGCTACATGTCCCGCATCCGCGGCTCCCAGGTCGCCATGGTCTTCCAGGA
>CAJZFF010000191.1 GCA_915069725.1 uncultured Actinomyces sp. | reverse complement strand
GAAGGTTATTCAGAGGGTGGTTTTGAATACGTGGAGTGAGAGTGCGGCGGTGATGGTCTGCTCGAATGTGTGCAGGGGGCGGCGGTAGTCGGTGTGGAGGATTCTCCAGGACTTGATGTGGGCGATGGTGCGCTCGACGACTTGGCGGATCTTGTTGATGCTCTTGTTGGCCTCCTTCGCGGCCTCGCTCAGTTCGCCGTTGGGGGGCTTCTTATGGGGCGTGATCATTCCCCTTCCGATATAGCCCTTGTCGGCGATCCACCCGGAGGGGTCGATTCCCTCGAGCAGTCCGGAGGAGTCCAGGGCGGCCACGTCGTGCATGGACCCCGGATAAGGGTCGGAGGCCCACACCAGGCGCCCGCCCGGCAGGACCAGGATCTGGACGTTCATGCCGGTCGCCTTGTGCTTGCCCGACCACAATTCGCGGTGACTGCGCCAGCTCCAGCAGGGGAAGAGGGTGCCGTCCACCACGTAGTCGCACCCCTGGGGCACCTCCTCGGCCGTGAGCAGCAGACCCTCCAGGATTCGGGCGATCGCCCCCGTCAGGGCCTTGACGGCCCGCGAGATCGTGGGCTGGGACACACCTAGGAGCTCTCCGATCGCCGCCTGCACAATGTTATGGCGCAGGTGGATCAGAGTCGCCCGCAGCGACCCGGACAGGCCCAGGATCGGCGGATACCCCTCAACGTCCTCCTCGCGCAGTCGGACGAGCAGCTCGTCGAACTCGTCATCGGTCAATCCCGTGGTATAATCCATGGTGATGGCCCGTTCCTTCTGGATTCATGGGAGTGTTTGTCTTATACCCATGATACCCCGCGGGGGCGGGCCATCGCCCTATTGCACTCGGGAAACACCCCCAAACACCCCTAGAATAACCTTCCCTGCCCATCATCCGCGGGGCGGACGCCATCGCGCTCATCGACGGCGGGGCTGTCGCCGAGCTGGGCACCACGAGGAACTGCTCGCGCGCGGCGGCGGGTACGCGCGCATGTGGGGCGCCTCGCGGCCCCGGCGCTGAGAATCCGGTCGATCAGGTGAAGGTTATTCAGGTGTGGTTTTGAATCTCCTTCTGATGCGCGTGGGAGGGCGCCAGACGCGGTGGGGTCGGCAAGACCTGTCGTCGGGGGTGGTTCCGGCACCCCGCCCCTGCCGGTCGTCTTGCATAGTGGGACGGCGTCTCGCATGTCGTGACGCGGCCGGTCCGCTTGGACCACTTGCGTGCGGTTGGACCACTTAAATGCCGTTGGACCACCGTATTTCGTGAACCAGGAAGGTTATTCTGGGTGTATCCGGGTCGCTGCGGGCGGCTGTGATGTACATGCGCCATAATAGCATTGTGCGGGCGGCGATCTGTCGGACTCCGGCGGTTCTTCTGCTCACGGCCGAGGAGATGCCCCGGGACTGCGACCATCGTGGTGGACGACGGCACTCTATCTCCCCTGCTGGGACTGGCGCGACCGCCGCGATCTGTGGTCGGTCAAGCACGGGCGCGCGGGGATGAACGACCCTGATCCCGGGTCCTGCCCGATGGAGGGTTCGTGTGGGCCCCGGGGCCCCTATCCGGGGTCCATGCACGACGTGGCCGCCCCGGGCGCCTTCCGGGCTGCTGGAGGGGTATGGACCCCTCCGGGTGGATCGGCGACAAGGGATACGTGGGAAGGGGGATGATCACCCCGCATAAGAAGCCCCCCAACGGAGAACTCGACGAGAAGGCGAAGGAGGAGAACAAGAGCGTCAACAGGATCCGCCAGGTCGTCGAGCGCACCATCGCCCACATCAGGTCCTGGAGAATCCACCCGCACCGCCTACAGGAGATCCTTGGAAACATTCGAGCAGACCATCACCGCAGCACCCGCACTATATTCTTTCAAGACCACCCCTGAATAACCTTCCTTGAGCTTGGCGAATCCCTTGATCTCGTCGACGGACTTGACCTTGGCGCCCTCCATGGCGAAGTACTTGTTGAGGATGGCGGCGTTGTAGATGATGCCGTAGCCCTCGATGGCCAGCGGCACGCCCACGACCTTGCCCTCGTCGCCCTTGAGGGCCAGGGACTCGTCCGTCATCTGCTTGGTGAAGTCGGCGTCGGACAGGTCGGAGGCGTACTCCTTCCAGTTGCCGTAGCCCACGGGGCCGTTGAGGTTGAACAGCGTGGGCGGGTTGGACTTGGCGACCTCGGACTTCAGGGTCTGCTCGTAGGTGCCGGAAGCGGCGGTGACGACCTTGACGTTCACACCGGTCTTCTTGGTGTAGGCGGCCGCGATGTCCTTGAAGGCCTGCTCCGACTCGGGCTTGAAGTTGAGGAAGTAGACGCCTCCGGCGCCGTCGGAGCCCGACGAGCCCTTCGAGCAGGCCGCCAGGGTCGCGGCGACGGCGATCGCAGCAGTTCCACCGAGCATGGAGCGGCGGGAGATGAGTCGCATTGGGGTCCTCCTTTGGACGCATGGGACAGGCGCGGACAGAGGCGTCCGCAAGGCGCGACTGCCGTGTCGCCGGCGGCGGAGCCGTCGGTTCAACGGCGACGACCTATCATGGCACATTTCCGCCCGCATTGCTGCAAGGTTTGCAATCAGTGGCCTGGGTCTCAGTTTGGGAACGTTTGTGCGACACCCTGTTTTCCTTGGCATGACACGTATTTCACCCTTCACTGTGATAGGTGCTTCCTTCACCGACACCCTCTGCAACTATGCAACGATCGGTCAGTTCGTCGTCGAGAATCTCCCCACCGCTCCCTGCGCGAGCACGACGTGGCCCCGGCACCGCATGGGTGCCGGGGCCACGTACAGCGATCAGTCGCCGTTCACCCCTGTGCGGGGTGGGGACTCACTTGCGGGCGGAGCCGACGGAGCCGAGGCGCTCGCAGGCCTCGACGACGCGGGCGGCCATGCCCTCCTCAGCGGCCTTGCCCCAGGCGCGCGGGTCGTACTGCTTCTTGTTGCCGACCTCGCCGTCGATCTTGAGGACACCCTCGTAGTTGGTGTACATCCAGCCGGCGACCGGGCGGGTGTAGGCGTACTGGGTGTCGGTGTCGACGTTCATCTTGATGACGCCGTTGCGCACCGCGGTGGCGATCTCCTCGTCGGTGGAGCCGGAGCCACCGTGCATGACCAGGTCGAAGGGCGAGCTCTTGTCGCCGACCTTGGAGGACAGGCGGTCACCGAGGCGCTTGGCCACGTCCTCCTGGATCTCGCCGAGGATCTCCGGGCGGAGCTTGACGTGGCCGGGCTTGTAGGAGCCGTGCACGTTACCGAAGGTCAGAGCGGTGATGTAGCGGCCGTTCTCACCCAGGCCGAGGGCCTCGATGGCCTTCCAGGCGTCGTCGGCGGTGGTGTAGAGGTTGGCGTTCTCCTCACCCTTGATGCCGTCTTCCTCGCCACCCACGGCACCGATCTCGATCTCGAGGACGACGTTGGCGGCCTTGGCGCGCTTGAGCATGTCGACGGCGATCTCGATGTTGTCGTCGAGGGCCTCGGCGGAGCCGTCCCACATGTGGGAGTTGAACATCGGCAGCTCACCGTTCTTGACCTGCTCGGCCTCGATCTCCAGGAGCGGGTGGATCCAGTCGGCCAGGAGCTTCTTGGGGCAGTGGTCGGTGTGCAGACCAATGGTGACGGGGTAGAGGTCACCCACGGCGCGGGCGTAGGCGGCGAAGGCGATCGAGCCCTTGACGCGGTCGAGGCGCGAGGAACCGGACCAGTAGGCGGCACCACCGTTGGAGATCTGGACGATGCCGTCGGACTCGGCGTCGGCGAAGCCCTTGAGGGCGGCGGACAGAGTCTGGGACGAGGTGACGTTGATCGCGGGGATGGCGTACTTGCCGGCCTTCGCGCGGTCAAGCATGTCGGCGTAGGACTCCGGGGTTGCAATGGCCACTGGGTGCCTCCTGATGTCTGTATGAGTCAGTGGTGCGGGGCCGATTGTTCCACGAATTCGAGGCCACGTGAACCGGATCATGGTCCCAGGTCGGGCGCCGGTCAGGCAGCAGTCCGGCAGTAGTCCGGCAGCATGACCTCTGTTCAGGGGCGGTTTGACCCCGCCTCCCACGGGGCGGGCCGCGACGGCCCCGGGTCAGTCGGGCGCCGGCCCCGCGTGCTGGAGGATCCAGGTGTGCATGGCCACGGCCGCTGCGGCCGCCACGTTGATGGAGCGGGTGGATCCGTACTGGCCGATGCGCAGCAGACGGGAGCAGCCGGCGCTCAGCTCGGCGCTGATGCCCTCGCCCTCGGAGCCGAAGACCATGAGGCAGCGCTCGGGCAGGTCGGCGGCCTCCAGGGGCTGGGCCCCGGGGCCGTTGTCGATGCCGATGACCTCATAGCCCTCGGCCCGCGCCCAGGCGAGCAGCTCGCCGGGCTCGGGGTGGTGGCGCACGTCCAGGTAGCGGTTGGTGACCATGGCGCCGCGCTTGTTCCAGCGGCGTCGGCCGATGATGTGGACGCCGGCCACGTTGAAGGCGTTGGCGCTGCGCACGATGGAGCCGATGTTGAGGTCCTGGCTGACGTTCTCGATGGCGATGTGCAGCCGGTGGGCTCGGGCGGCCAGGTCGGCGCGGATCGCCGCGATGGTCCAGTAGCGGTAGCGGTCGACGACGTTGCGCCGGTCGCCTCCCGCGAGCAGCTCACGGTCGTAGCGGGGGTCGGTGGGCCAGGTCTCGGCTCCGCCGGGCCAGGGCCCGACGCCGACCTGTCGGACATCGGCGGGCCGATCCTCCTCCGGGCTCAGCGCAGGAGCCGCGGGGGACGCCGAGAGCTCGGGGGACGATACCGGAGCCCGGGTGGACGTCGCGGGCCGGTGCTCCCCCTCGGGCAGGTCGACGGGCTGATCCATGCGATCAGCGTCCTCGCCCCGGCGAGCAGATGCCGGCGGACGCCGTCGGGGACTCACTCAAGGCCGAGGTCGGCCAGGCCGAGCGCCGCATAGTAGGGCAGCCCCGCGGCCTCGATGCGCTCGCGAGCA
>CAJZFF010000190.1 GCA_915069725.1 uncultured Actinomyces sp. | reverse complement strand
GTCGGCACGGCTGCGGGCATGGCCGACGCGACGGTGGAGATGGCCGCCGTCGTCGACGGGCCGGTCCCCGCAGCCCCGGGTGATGCTGAGGGCGGAACCGGGGCTGAGACAACCGACACCCCCAAGCCCCTACTGGTGTCCTAGCGCGCACCGGCCTCGCAGACCCGGAGCGGCGACATCCGTTGGAAATACTGGAGTGGCGGGAGCTGACGTCGGGGAGCCCGGTCCTGGAGCCGGCCGAGGCGGGCGGTGGCGCCCGACCCCGACATGCCCCGCGGCCGAGTTGCCGCTGGCCGTTGCAGTAGCGGATTCTATAACTGTTCGGTAACACTGGACGTCGGACAACCGCCCTCTGGACGAAAGGAGCACGATATGCCCATGCCACCGTTCACCGGTGAGCGGTGCGGGACGACGCTCCACCCACGGCGTCCCTGGGGTTGGCGGAGCGCATTCCGTGCGTTCTTGCAGCACACGGTGGAAGCCTTCGCCTCATGACGGTGCAACGTCAGGCTCCGCCCGGAAGGACAGACTCCATGACCACACGCGAAGACATCCTCGAGCGTCTGGCCTACGCCGATGCCCTCGGCCACGGCCCCCAGACCTCGGCCCTCATCGCGGAGGCCGTCAGCTGGGCGGACGCACTGGGCGACGAGGACCTGCGGATCGCCACCCGGCTGGCCCTGACCGAGGCCTACCAGCAGGGCAACGAGGCGTGGAAGGCGCTGGCTCCCTTCTCGTGGAACCTCGGCCGCTACCAGCGCCACCCCGAGGCCTTCGACGACGCCCAGGTGCGCACCCTGCACTGGCACTTCAAGTGGGCGGTGGCCGTGGCCGGCGCCAACCCCAAGGTCTCCAAGGACAAGGTGCGCCAGCTCGAGGCCAGTCTTGAGGAGTTCTACCGCTCCGGGGGAGCCTCCATGCACGTCGTCCACGGCGAGCGCGCCTCGGTCGCCGGCCTGCTGGGGCTCGAGGAGGAGGCCGCCGAGGAGCTGGCCGCCTGGCGGGCCACCCACCGCGACGAGAACGCCGACTGCGAGGGCTGCGACCCCATGCGCCAGGTCGCCTTCGCCTACCGCACCGAGGCCTGGGAGCTGGCCGTGGCGACCGCCGTGCCCGTGCTGACCGGCGCCGTCAGCTGCTCCGTGCAGCCCCAGACCACGCAGTCCCTCGTGCTGCTGCCCCTGCTGGCCTCCGGCCGGCCCCGGGCGGCCTGGGAGGCGCACCTGCGCTCCTACCGGGAGATCCGCCGCAACCCCAAGGCCCTCATCTCCCTGGCCTACCACCTGGAGTACCTGGCCCTCGTGGGGCGGGTGGACCGGGGCCTGGAGCTCCTGCGCCGCCACCTGTCCTGGCTGGACCAGGCCGAGTCCGCCTACGTGCTGCTGTCGGCCCTGCGCGGCATGAGCCTGGTGCTGCGCGAGGCCGAGCGGGCCGGCCGCGGCGAGGAGGCACTCGGCGTCGAGGTCCCGGCCGCCGACCTGTGGTACCCGCTGCCGGGTCTGGAGGCCTCCACCACCATCTCGCGCGTCTACGCCGAGATGACCGGCTGGGCCCGGCGCCTGGCCCAGCAGTTCGACACGCGCAACGGCAATTCCACCATCTCCGACCACCTGGAGCGCTCCCTGGCCCGGGCCGCCTTCGACGCCGCCCCGGGCGCGGTCCACGGGCTGGGTGTGGAGGTCGACCTCCTGGAGCCCTCCGAGGAGCTGCCCGAGGCGGCCCAGACGAGCCTGACCGTGGACGAGGACGGCGCCGCGCCCGACGTCGCCTCCCTCCTGGGCCTGGTGGCCGACGACGACGGCCTGGTCCAGGAGCACGCGCCCCGCACGACGTCGTCGAGCCAGGAGGCGGCCGGCCGACGCGCCCGCGCCGCCACCAGCCACCAGAGCGGCGATGCACCCTTCCCTCTGGTGGACCTCGTGCGGCCCCGGCCGGTGCGCAACGGTGAGGAGGCGGTGCGCCGCTACGTCGACCACCGCCGCACCATCGGCTCCTCGACGATGGACTACTGGTACGTCGTCGACCAGGTGGCCACGCGCGACCTGCTGCCCCCGATCGGTGAGGAGATCCCGGGCCTGGAGTACCACACCGGACTGCTGCGCGCCGCCGCCATGACCTGCCGCACCGAGATGGACGAGGCCATCGCCGAGCGTCTGCGGATCCGCCCTCTCATCGAGCTGGCCTTCGGGCCGCTGGGTGCCTACTACGTGGACCTGCTCAACCTCGATAACGAGATCACCGCCGACTCCATCGCCGAGCTATCCCAGGACGCCGTGCGCGATGAGCGCCTGCAGCGGGCCACCTCCCTCATCGGGCAGATCGAGGCCCAGGTTGAGGACCTGGTGTCCACCGAGCTGCTCGACCCCGGGGGCACCGACTCCCTCGTCCTGGCCGCCGACGCCCTGCTCGTGGGGGCCTCGGTCCTCACCGACCTGCACGCCAAGGACGAGGCGCTCGGGGCGATCCAGGTCGTCGCCCGTGCCGCCGACGCCGTCCCCGAGGACCGCCACGCCGAGCGGATGGACGACATCCTCGACATGGCGCGCGCCGAGGTCCTGGCCGAGTGCGGCGACGTCTACAACGGCTGCCTGCTGGCCGAGGAGGTCATGCGCCGCCACGAGAAGGTCTCCCCGGTCCTGGCCGCCCGCGGTCGGCGCCTGCTGGGCATCTCCTCCATGGAGGTGGGCCAGTTCGACGAGGCCATCGCCCAGTTCCGCGAGCAGGCCAACATCATGCTGGCCGCCGGCATCACCCTGTACGCCGTGGCCTCCCTGCTGTCCCTGGGCTCGGCGCTGGAGGCCTCCGAGCGCTACCTGGAGAGCGCCGAGGTCCTGGAGTCCGCGCTGTCCCTGGCCCAGCGCACGGGGGCCAAGAGCGTCGCCCTGTACCTGCACCGGCTCCTGGCCCAGACCGGCATGGCCATGGGCGAGGAGGAGAGCGTCGCCGAGCACTCGCTGGCCGCCGCCCGGATACTGCAGGACCAGGGGCGCCGGGCGCTGGCGGGGGAGTACCTCTCGCATGCGGCGATGGCCGCCTCCAACCTCAAGGACAATGTGCGCGCCGCCGCCCTGTTCCGCCAGGCCGCCGACCTGGAGGACACCCGCACCGACCAGGGCTGCCTGGACCGGGGGCGGGCGCTGCGCCGCTCGGCGCGGGCGCTGGTGGACGACCTCACCCTGCCCATGGCCCGGGGGCGGCTCGACGAGGCCCGCGAGATCATGGAGGAGGCCCGCCAGGCCTTCGCCGGCGTGGCCGACACCGAGGGCTACTCCTCGGCCTGGGAGATCGGCGACTGGCACGACGACATGGCCTGGATCCTGTGGCGCACCGGCCAGAACTGGCAGGCCGTCCAGCACTGCGAGTCCGCCTACGACGGCTACATGGACACCGAGGACCGCGACTCGGCCTCGCGGGCCCTGTGCATGCTGGCCCGCCTGCACGCCGAGCGCGGCGAGCGCGACGAGGCCCTGGCCGCCTGCGTCCGCGTACGCGACCTGCTGGGCGAGCCGCACTGGGACGGTCACGACGCCCTGGAGTTCGTGGCCTCCGTGGAGGAGACGCTGCGCTGAGCCGCGGCCCTGGCTCTGCCGCCGTGATGAGACCCCGGGCCCACAATGCTGTCCTGGGTTGTGACGCCGTTGTGGCTCGCGGCCGGGGGCATTCGACGCGGCCGGGTGCGTGTCGTTCCGGTCGGGGGCGTTCGACGCCGTCGGGGACCGGATTCCTGTCCCCGCTCGCGCAGTTTGTCCCCGGCTAAGAGATAGTGCACCCCTACGCGCAGAATGTCCCCGTTCAGTGAGGACGATCCGGCGTCGGTGGGCGCGGGGTGGAGGATTCCGCCCCGTGTGAATCGGGTGACGGTGGCCGACGCGCAAGGAATGATAAGCCTTGGGCACCACGACCCCTCGACGACTCTCCCGGGAGGCACCCCTTGGCCATCGCAGTCTCACACCGATTCGTACCCAGCGGCGACCTTCCCGTAGAGGCGGGGCGCTACCGACTCGTGGCGTCGGGGGCCTGCCCGTGGTGCCGCCGCGTTCTCATCGCCCGGCGCCTGCTGGGCCTGACCGAGGCGATCCCCGTGTCCTGGAGCTACGGCAAGGGTGCGGACGGGTACTGGGAGCTGACCGGCCCCGACGGCGAGCCCGGCGTGGATCCGGCGCTCGGCGCCCGCTCCCTGGCTGAGGTCTACGAGAAGACCCCCGGCTATACGCCTCCCCCCACCGTCCCGGCCCTCGTGGATACCACCACTGGCCAGGTCGTCAGCGACGACTCCGGCGACCTGCTCTTCGACCTGTCCACCGCCTGGTGGGACCTCCACCGAGAGGGCGCCCCGGACCTCTACCCGCTCAACCGCCGCAACTCCACCGATGCCTGGGACGCCTGGATCGGCTCGCAGATCAACGTCGGTCACGCGGTGGCCACCCACTCCCAGGACCCGGAGAAGGCCGCGGCGGCGGCCAACGGCGTCCTCGTGGGCTTCGACGTCATCGACACTCTCCTGGCCCGGGCCACGCGGATGGAGGCCTCCCGAGAGGACGGCCTGACGATGCTCGACGGGCCGGCCCTGTCCGCCGTCGTCGCCATCGGCCAGTACCTGTGCGGCGACAAGCCCACCGGCAGCGACATCCGCCTGTTCACCACCGTCCAGTCCTACGAGTACGGCGGGCGCCAGCACTACCCCGGCGGCGAGGCGCCGTCGATCTCCTTCTGGCCGGCCCTGGCCCGCTGGTTCCGTGCCCTGGAGGGCCGCTCGGGCTGGGTGGGCCCTGAGGAGCGCAGCGCCCTGGGCTGCTGAGGTCGCCGGGCACGGCGAGGCCCGCTCTGTCGCTCGCTGCTTCGCCGTACTCCACGAGCGTCGGGGACTACTGGGGCAGGCCGGGGTGTACTCCACGCGAGCCCCGACCCCATGCAGTGCGGACAACCCCTGGTCAGTGCAACCCGGGCCTCGTGCAGCACG
>CAJZFF010000189.1 GCA_915069725.1 uncultured Actinomyces sp. | reverse complement strand
AACGGGTGGACCGAGCTGGACGTGCGATGCTTGGGGCATGCATGACGAGCGCCGCCCTCAGCCATCCTCCGGCAAGCGCAAGCGGCTTCAGGACACGGTTCCCATTGAGATCCCCGCCCTCGATGAGGCGACCCCACCGGTACCACCGGCAGAACGTCCCGAGCTGATCATTGTCACGGGCATGTCCGGGGCGGGGCGCTCACGCGCGGCCAACGCCCTGGAGGACCTCGACTGGTACGTCGTGGACAACCTACCGCCCCAGCTGCTGCCGGCCCTGTCCGGAATGATGACGACGGTCGGTGCCGGTGTGCACCGTCTGGCCGCGGTGGTCGACGTGCGCAGTCGCGAGTTCTTCTCCCACTTCATGGACTACCTGCGCAAGGTCCGCAGCAACGGCACTGACGTCAGGCTCATCTTCCTGGACGCCTCCGACGCCGTGCTGGTCAGACGCTTCGAGTCCTCCCGCAGACCCCACCCGCTGCAGGGCAGCGGCTCGGTCCTCGACGGGATCGAGCATGAACGTACGCTCCTGGGGGGCTTGCGGGGCGTGGCCGACAGCGTCATCGACACCTCCAACTACTCGGTCCACGACCTCGCCCGCCGGGTGCGTGAGCTCGTGGCGCACGAGTCCGACCTGGCCCTGCGTATCAACGTCATGTCCTTCGGGTTCAAGTACGGCATTCCCCTGGACGCCGACCACGTCCTGGACGTGCGCTTCATCCCCAACCCCTACTGGGTCTCCGAGCTGCGCCACCTCACCGGACGTGACGCACCGGTGGCCGACTACGTCTTCGCCCAGAAGGGGGCGGCGGCCTTCGTCGACGGGTACGCCGACCTGCTCATCCCCGCGCTCCCGCAGTACATCAATGAGCTCAAGCCCCACGTCACCCTGGCTGTGGGCTGCACCGGCGGCAAGCACCGCTCCGTGGCCTCGGCGGAGCGGCTCGGGGCCAGGCTGAGGCGCGGGGGCTTCGAGGTCGTTGTCCAGCACCGCGATCTGGGACGGGAGTAGGCAGTGGGAACGACGATCGATGTGGCGGGGTGGCCCCGTCGCGGTGAGGAGGGCCCCGCCGTCGTCGCCCTGGGAGGCGGGCACGGACTGTCCGCCACGCTGCGGGCGCTGCGCCACGTCACCCACCGGCTCACCGCCGTCGTCACCGTCGCCGACGACGGAGGCTCCTCGGGACGCCTGCGCCGGGAGTTCGACTGTCTGCCGCCAGGAGACCTGAGAATGGCTCTTGCGTCGCTCTGTGAGGACTCCGAGTGGGGCCTGACCTGGCGGGACGTGCTCCAGCACCGCTTCGAGGGGCAGGGCGAGCTCGACAACCACGCCCTGGGGAACCTGCTCATCCTGGCCCTGTGGCAGCTGCTGGGGGACGATGTCTCCGGGCTCGACTGGGTGGGGCGCCTGCTGACGATCCACGGCCGCGTCGTGCCCATGTCCTCCTCGCCCCTGGTCATTGAGGCCGACATCGTCTCCGGGGGGAGCCGACGCCGGGTCAGTGGTCAGGTGGCAGTGGCCTCGGCCCGCGGACGTCTGGAGAACGTGGGAATGGTTCCCCAGGACGCCGAGGCCCACCCCGAGGCGCTGCGCGCCATCGATGAGGCCGAATGGGTGGTCCTGGGGCCCGGCTCCTGGTACACCTCGGTACTCCCGCACCTCATCCTGCCGTCCATGCGCCGCGCGCTGGTGAACACCTCGGCCCGCAAGGTCGTGGTCCTCAACCTCTCCGCTCAGCAGGGCGAGACCGACGGGATGACCAGTGCCGATCATCTTCGGGTCCTGAGCCAGTACGCGCCCGACCTGCGCCTGGACGTGGTGCTGGCCGATCCCTCCACCGTTGAGGACGTCGAGGATCTTGCAGCGGTGGCCGCCGCCATGGGGGCCACCGTCGTCCTGCGCCAGGTGCGTACCGGCGAGGCCCTGTGCCACCACGATCCGCTGCGCCTGGCAGCCGCCTTCCGGGACGCCTTCGAGGGGGCCCTGGGGGACGTCACCGATCTCAGTGGACGCGATGACATGTGATGTGATGCTGGACTCATTGAAGAGTCCCACTGCGCATGATCGTTCATAATTCTCGGCGGCCGCTTCCGGCCGGCTGCCGGGTGCCGCGGCTAAAAATTCTCCATTGATACGCCTCGGGCGCCGTATGACATCGCCCTGACGTCTTGAGCCGCTTCGCCCGCGCCTGTTCGAGCTGCGCCTCGCCAGCACCCGGGGCGCCCTGGCAACGGCCGCAGCGTCAACCATGTTGGCCAGTCCCGAATCACGAACCCCGACCACGAGGAGCCCGCCCATGTCGCTGACGGTCACCGTCAAGGATGAGCTCGCGCTCGTCGCCACCGAGAACGCCGCCCAACGACGGGCGGAGGTCTCCGCGATGCTGCGCTTCGCCGGAGGGCTCCATATCGTCTCCGGGCGCATCGTCGTCGAGGCCGAGCTCGATCACGGCGGAGCGGTGCGGCGCCTGCACCAGCACCTCAAGGAGCTCTACGGGATGGAGCCCGAGGTCATGGTGGTTCAGGGCGGTTCCCTGCACCGAGGGTCCCGCTACGTGCTGCGAGTGACCAAGCGCGGCAAGGACCTGGCCCGGCTGTCCGGGCTGGTCGACGACCGGGGCCGGCCGGTGCGGGGCATGCCGGTGTCCGTCATTCAAGGAGGGCGCAACGCCGCCGCTGCCGCCTGGCGTGGAGCCTTCCTGGCCCGCGGATCCCTGACCGAGCCCGGCCGGTCCTCCTCCTTGGAGGTCACCTGTCCCGGCTCCGAGGCCGCACTGGCCCTGGTCGGGGCCGCGCGGCGCTTCGACATCTCCGCCAAGGCCCGAGAGGTGCGCGGGGCCGACCGCGTCGTCGTTCGCGACGGTGAGGCCATCGGTGTTCTCCTGGAGCGGATGGGGGCGCCGGAGGCCTTCAAGGTGTGGGCAGAGCGCCGATCCCGGCGCGAGTCGCGGGGGACCGCCAACCGCCTGGCCAACTTCGACGACGCGAACCTGCGTCGTTCGGCCCGCGCTGCGGTGGCCTCAGGGGCTCGGGTCGAACGTGCCTTCGAGATCCTGGGGGATGACGTCCCTGTTCACCTGCTTCAGGCCGGTCGCCTGCGCATCGCGCACAAGCAGGCATCCCTGGAGGAGCTCGGGCAGCTCTCCGACCCGCAGCTGACCAAGGACGCCGTGGCCGGGCGTATCCGCCGGCTCCTGGCCATGGCGGACAAGCAGGCTCACGAGCTGGGCATCCCCGACACAGAGTCGGTTCTCACCCAGGAGATGCTCGAGCCCTGAGGTGCGATGGGACCTCGGTCCTTGTCTTTGGGGTGCCTGATGGTCTTTGGTCCCCCTCGGTTTGGCTTGTGCATCACAGTGTTCGCCCGTGGCGTGGTCGGCGACTCCCAGCGCCTGCCCAGTGTGACTAGACTCGGCCGTACCGGAGCTGAATCGGATGTGAGCTGAAGAGGAAGTTCTGGAGCACACGCCATGTGTGAAAAGAGCCCCAGCAACCGTGCGCCGCCAACCGGCGCACTAGGAGGACACAAAGTGACCACCCGCGTTGGTATTAACGGCTTCGGCCGGATCGGCCGCAACTTCTTCCGCGCCGCCCTCGAGCAGGGCGCCGACATCGAGGTTGTCGCCGTCAACGACCTGACGGACAACAAGACCCTGGCCCACCTGCTCAAGTACGACTCGATCCTCGGTCGTTTCGACGGCGAGGTCTCCTACGACGAGGATGGCATCACCGTCAACGGCAAGCACATCAAGGTGCTCGCTCAGCGCAACCCCGCCGACCTGCCCTGGGGCGACCTGGGCGTCGAGGTCGTCGTGGAGTCCACCGGCTTCTTCACCGACGGCGAGAAGGCCAAGGCCCACCTCGACGGTGGCGCCAAGAAGGTCGTCATCTCCGCTCCCGCCAAGAACGTCGACGGCACCTTCGTCATGGGTGTCAACGAGGGCGACTACGACAACGCCACGATGAACATCGTGTCCAACGCCTCGTGCACCACCAACTGCCTCGCCCCCCTGGCCAAGGTTCTCCACGAGAACTTCGGCATCGAGCGCGGCATCATGACCACCATCCACTCCTACACGGGTGACCAGCGCGTCCTCGACGCCCCGCACAGCGACCTGCGCCGTGCTCGCGCCGCCGCGCTGAACATGATCCCCACCAAGACCGGTGCCGCCCAGGCCGTGGCCCTCGTTCTGCCCGCCCTCAAGGGCAAGTTCGACGGTCTGGCCGTGCGTGTCCCCACCCCGACCGGCTCGCTGACCGACCTGACCTTCATCGCCGAGAAGGAGGTCTCCGTCGAGGCCGTCAAGGCTGCCGTCAAGGCCGCCGCTGAGGGTGAGCTCAAGGGCGTTCTCGAGTACACCGAGGACCCGATCGTCTCCACCGACATCGTGGGCAACCCGCACACCTCGATCTTCGACGCCACCGAGACCAAGGTCATCGGCAACCTCGTCAAGGTCCTCTCCTGGTACGACAACGAGTGGGGCTACTCCAACGCCCTGGTCCGCCTGACCTCCCTGGTCGGCTCCAAGCTCGCCTGAGACCAGACCGAGAGCATGACTCTCTAGAAGACGGCGCCCGCGCCACGCTATGCGTGCGCGGGCGCCGTCCGTCAGATCCCACACCATCACCCACAACCGATGAGAGGCTTTATGAAGACCATCGAGTCCCTGGGCGACCTCAAGGGCAAGCGAGTCCTGGTCCGCTCCGACTTCAACGTGCCGCTGGACGCTGACAAGAACATCACCGACGACGGCCGCATCCAGGCCGCTCTGCCCACTCTGCGCACCCTGCTCGACGCCGGCGCCAAGGTAATCATCACCGCCCACCTGGGGCGCCCCAAGGGGCAGGTCAACTCCGACTACTCCCTGGCCCCTGTCGCCAAGCGCCTCGCGGAGGTCACCGGTGTCAAGGTGACCCTCGCCGAGGACACCGTGGGCGAGTCCGCCAAGGCCGCCGTCGCC
>CAJZFF010000188.1 GCA_915069725.1 uncultured Actinomyces sp. | reverse complement strand
ACCCGCCACCGGTCATGCGCGCGCCGTGGGCGCCGGCGGCGCGGGCCGCCTCCACGGCCACGTCCAGCTCGGGGCAGGTGCACTCGTAGTCCACGCGCAGTGACTCGTGCGAGGCGTCCATGAGCCTGCCCGCCTCGGCGAGCTTCTCGCCGCGCAGGGGCTGCCCGTCCTGCAGGAGCGCCACGAGCCGACGGGTGCGGTCGATCTCGGTGACGACGTGGCGGGTGCGCTTGACCAGCTCGTCGGCGTCGTCGCCGTCGGTGGCCGCCAGGCGCTCCAGGGCACCGGGCAGGTCCTCGATCGCGATGTCCGCCAGGAGCTCCACCCCGAGAAGCTCGGCGGCCCGCTCGCAGGCGGCTCGCCTGGCCCCGTACTGGCCGTCGTCCAGGGAGTGCTTGGCCTTGGTGTCGATGACCAGGAGGGCCAGGCCCTCGGCGGCCAGGTCGAAGGGCACGTGGGTCACCGAGCCGTCGCGGCAGTCCAGCTCCAGGGCGTGGCCCTCGCGGCAGCGCAGAGAGGCCGACTGGTCCATGCCGCCGGTGGGGGCCCCGGCCATCTCGTTCTCCGTGCGCACGCAGTTGGTCACCAGGCGGGCGCGCCCGGCGTCGTCGGGCTCCTGCGCAGTCCCGGCCAGGCCCAGGTGCGCGACCTCGTCAATGGCGACGGCGGCCGAGCACTCCAGGGCCGCCGAGGAGGACAGTCCGCCTCCCAGGGGCACGCAGGAGACGAGGGCGGCGTCGAAGCCGGGCAGGTTCTCGAACCCGTCGCGCTCCAGGGCCCAGGCGACGCCGGCGATGTAGGAGGCCCAGTGCGCCACCTCCCCGGGGGTCCCCTTCGGGCCGATCGTGTCGAGGTCCATGACGTCGACCTTCTCCCGGGTCTGGGGGGAGACCAGGCGCACGACACGGTCCTCGCGGCGCCGCAGTGCCAGGTGAGCCCGGTGGGGCAGGGCGATGGGCAGGGCCAGGCCGCCGTTGTAGTCGGTGTGCTCGCCAATGATGTTGACGCGCCCGGGGGCGTACCACACGCCGTCGGGCTCGGCCTCGAAGACCTCGCGGAACAGGGCGGTCGCGGCCGCGGCGCCCTCCTGGGGGCTCAGTGCAGGGGCGAAGACGGGAGCATCGTTGGTCATCGTGGTCTCCTGTGATGGGTGGTTGAGAGTGAGCGGACAGGCTGAGGAAAGGGTCGGGAGCGGTGGGGCCGGGTCAGGTGGCGATGGTCAGGCGGGTGCCGGCCTGGTGCAGGGCGTCAACGCTGTCGGCGTCGGGCTCGGCCTCGGTCACCAGGACCCCGATGTCCCGGGTGGCGCAGAAGGAGCGCAGCCCTAGGACCCCCCACTTGGAGGAGTCCAGCGTGGCCACCACCGTGCGTCCGGCGGCGACCAGCGCCTGGTTGGCGGAGGCCTCCTGCAGGTTGGGGGTCATGAGTCCGGCCTCGGGAGTGAAGCCGTGGGCGCCCAGGAAGACCCACTCCACGCGCATCGTGCTCAGTGCGTCGATGGCCACCAGCCCCACCAGGGCGTTCGACGGCGTGCGCTCGCCGCCGGTGATGACCACCGTGGGGGCGTCGCGGTTCTCGGCGCGGGCGGCGTCGGCGGCGTCGAAGAGCACCTGCGCGGCGGGCAGCGAGTTCGTGATGACGGTCAGGGTGGGGAAGTGCTCCAGCTCGGTCAGGGCCTGGGCGAGTGCCAGGGTGGTGGTCCCGGCCGACAGCGCCAGGGAGTCCCCGGGGCGGACCATGGCGGCCGCGGCCTGGCCGATGCGGCGCTTGGCCTCCAGGTTGAGGGTCGACTTGGCGGTGAATCGCGGCTCGAGGGTGGTGGGGCCGGCCGCCACCGCTCCGCCGTGAACGCGCTCGACCAGGCCCTGGGTGACGAGCTCGGTGATGTCGCGGCGCACGGTCATCTCGGAGATGCCCAGCTCCTCGACGACGTCGGCCACCCGGACCCCGCCGGTGGCCGCGACCCGTTCCAGGATGTGCTCCTGGCGTTGACGGGCGAGCATCGGGGCCGGACGGGGCGATCCGACGGTGGAGACTGAAGGGCCGGGTTGCATGGGCCCAGTCTGCCAGACCTCGACACCTAAAAACGCCATGTCCGCACGTTCCCGCACAGAGTCGCACAGGCGGCGGTGGGGGCGGCCGTTCCACCCGTTCGGTCGGTCGTGGCACACTTATCCCGCTCGTGCCGCGCCCCCGGCTGGGATAACAGGGAGGTGACACGGTAATGTGTTCGGGTCGCCCTCAGGGCATCCGTTCGTCCAGACGCCGACACCTCATCAGCCCGGTCAACCAGTCATCCCGTAGGAGCCCAGGAGTCATGCAGATCCCCGCACCAGGCGCGCACCAGTGCGTCATCGGTGTGGCCATCGCCCTGCCCTCCCACTACGCCGCCCAGGTGCGTGCGGTGCGGGAGGCCGCGGGGGATCCTCTGGCCGAGGTCGTGCCGCCCCACATCACGCTGCTGCCGCCCACGGCCGTCGACCTCGATTCCCTCGACGAGGTCATGCGCCACCTACGTAACGTGGCCGCCGGGACGAGCCCCTTCGAGGTGCGGCTCGACGAGGTCGGCACCTTCCGGCCCGTCAGCCCCGTGGTCTACCTCGGGCTGTGCAGCGGCGCCGAGGAGTGCGACCGTCTTCAGATGCGGGTGCGCGACCGCCGAGGGCCCCTGGCCCGTTCGCTCAGCTTCCCCTTCCATCCTCACGTGACCCTGGCTCACGAGGTTGCCGAGGACGGTCTCGACACCGCGGCGAGGAAGGGTGCGGACCTGACTATGAACTTCACCGTCACCGAGCTTCATCTCTACCGACACCGCAGCCGGCCCGCTGGCCACGGCGATAGCCAGTGCCCGGCTTCGGAAGGGGGCTGGGACGTGGTGGCCGCCTTCGCCTTCGGGGGCTCCCTGGCCCCTGACGCCTCCGCCGACACTGCTGTGCCCGCAGTGTCGGTGCCCCCGACGACTCCGGCGGTGTCGGTGTGATCGAGCGCGTCAAGGAACTGCTGGAGGCCGGGCGGCGCACGCGGGTCGGCCGGGCCCTGATCCGCTACGGCACGGCGCGAGGCGCGCTCATGGCCGGAGGAATCGCCTACACGGGCATGTTCTCCGTCTTCGCCGTCCTCGTCATCGGCGTGAGCATGCTCATGGCGATGCTCGGTCAGCACCCCACCATCCGGGCGGCCGTCGTGGACTCCATCAACTCACTGCTGCCCGGTGTCATCGACACCGGCAACGGCAAGGGGCTGGTCTCGGTCGAGCAGCTGACGCTCTCCTCGGCGCTCAACCTGGGATCGGTGCTGGCGGCCGGGGCCTTCATCTACTCGGTCATCAGCCTTATGGGCACCCTCAAGATCGCCTTGCGAGCCATGTTCGGACTGGTCAATCCCGTCATGAGACCGGTGGTCGGGCAGCTGGCGAATCTCGCGGGCTTCCTCATCATCGTGGCCGGAGTACTGGTGACCGCCGTCGCCTCGGTGGTGACGACGACGCTGTCGGGCAGTGTCGGTCGCTCCCTGGGCCTGCCGCAGTCGCTGACCGGAACCGGGGCGTGGGTGATGACGCTCCTGCTCTCCTTCCTCATCGACACCGGTGTCCTGGCATTCCTCATCACCATGTGCGGCATCCGCCCTCCCCGGCGCGACCTGCTCCAGGGCTGCATGCTGGGCGCCTTCGCGCTGGGTGTGCTGCGCCAGGTGGGAACCGGGGCGGTCGGCTCGGTGACGCGCAACCCGCTGCTGGCCTCCTTCGCCGCCATCGCCGTCCTCATCCTGTGGCTGCACCTGACTAGCCGCGTCGTGCTGCTTATGGCGGCCTGGATGGCCACCCCGCCGCTGCCCCGCGACGTCGATCACCCCGACGAGGTCCACGCCCACGAGCGCCCCAACTACGTGACGCTCTCCGTGCCCGAGACCCTGGCCTGGCCCCGCCAGTCCATCACCGGCAGCCTCGAGGCGGACCCGACAGCGCACCCCGACTACGTCCCCCCGGTGCCGATCCCGTGAGTGCATGGAAGCACTTATGGGAGAGGCGGTAAATGGTGGTGCTGACGCCCGACGGCGAGTTTTTCACGAATCAAACGATGAGGATGATGTGTTCTTGAGGCCTCGGGTGCCTACCGAATCGATAGGGGATATATACGTCGGTGGTTCGTGAATCCTGGGTTGAGATTCTCGTCCACACGGGTAATACTGCGTATCGAACACATTCCTTGTTCTCTTCCCCTGAAAGGAGTCGTTGTGTCGGCGTCTAAACGAGTGCTCATCTTTGCGTTGGTTCTGCTGGTAGTGGGTGTGGGAGCCATGGGGGTCAGTCTTATTCCTGCGAGCGGAGAGGCCCCCAAGTACGAATGTGTCACCGATGGGTCCGTCAGTTCCGGGGTCAGCGACCCGGACCAGGAGGGCTGCCCCGTCACCATTGAGAGCTATCGGGCTCGTGCCCAGTGGAAGAGTCAAGGATGGCTTGGTGAGAGCGCCTATACGGTTCGCAAAGCAGCGGCAGGTGGAGTGGTACTCGGCATTATTGGTTTGATTGCCGCAGGTGTCATGAAAACGACTCAGCGGAAGAAGGTCTCTCGGCCCGGGATGTAGATGCTGAAACTGGGGCGGTGGTGTGTGCGAGGTTGCGGTCCGAGCGCTAGCCTGTGCCGGTGACTGAGATTTCTGGCAACCCTGGCACGTCCGATCGCGCCGTACAGCCCGACGGGTCGGCGCCGGCCATTCACGCCATCATTCCCGCAGGCGGTGCGGGCACCCGGCTGTGGCCGCTCAGCCGGCGCCGGCGCCCCAAGTTCCTCCTCGACCTCACCGGGGCCGGCCGCAGCCTCCTGCAGGACACCGTTGAGCGACTGGCCCCGGTGACCGCGACGACGACGGTCGTCACCGGCGTCGCCCACATCGCCGCCGTGGCCGACCAGCTCCCGAGCATCCCGCGCGACAACCTCCTGGCTGAGCCCTCCCCGCGCGATTCCATGGCGGCCATCGG
>CAJZFF010000187.1 GCA_915069725.1 uncultured Actinomyces sp. | reverse complement strand
TCCAGCTTCGTGGAGATGGCCGTCTTCCTGTGCAACGGCGTCGTCCCCTTCGAACGGCCCGACCAGCCCCTCGACGGCGAGTTCAGCCTCTCCCTGGGGCTGGCCGAGGACCCGCTGCGCCCCGCCCAGCGCTGACGGCCCTCCGGTCGGTCAGCCGGCGGGGTCGGGCGGGATGGGTGCTCCCGCCCGACCCGGCGAACCAGGGCCTCAGCGCCTGACGAGATCGTCGACGATCCGCGTCATCGTGGCGCGATACCCGGCCACGGAGAAGCGCTCGGCGGCCTCGCGCTCACCCTGTTCGGCGAGCCGGGCCGCCAGGGCGGGGTCGGCCGCCAGGGAGCCCAGGGCATCAGCCAGGGCCTGAGCGTCGTCGGTGGGCACGAGCAGGCCGGTGGCCGAATCGGTGACGACCTCGGCCAGACCCTGGACCCGGGAGGCCACCAGCGGCCGGGCCGCGTGCATCGCCTCGACCGCCGTGTTCCCGAAGGGCTCTGCCCGGGAGGGCACGACGACGGCGTCGGCGGCCTCCAGCACCGGCCAGGTGGGGTGCACGTAACCCAGCAGCTCGACGTGCCCCTCCAGGTCCGCCCGACCGGCGCGCTCACGCAGCTCGGCCTCGTACCACTCGTAGCCGGGGAAGACCGAGCCGCACACGCTCAGGGAGGCATCCACCCCCGAGTCGCGCAGCAGCCCGACGGCGTCCAGGGCCACGTCCACACCCTTGCGCGGGGAGAGACGACCCACCATGGCGATCCGGAACGAGTCGCCGGGCTGCCTACGACGCAGGGGCGCCAGAGGTTGGTCCGGACCGGCGACCCCGTTGTGGACCACCTCCGTGCGTGAGGCGAGGCGCGGCTGGACGTCCAGGAGGGCGTCACGGGCGGCGCCGGAGTTCGCCACGATCCGGGAGGCCGCCAGCAGCGGGGCATTGAGCCCGGCGCGGATGATCCGGCGCTGGGTGTCCTCGGCCTCGTGCACGTGGGCCAGCACCGGCACGCCGGCTGCGCTCGCGGCCACTGGCCACCAGGGGATGGTCACCGTGTTGCTGAGAACCACGTCGGCGCGGCTGGCACGGATGACCGACCGCAAGCGGGCGATCTCCGGGGCGGCCTGAGCGGAGAGCCTCGCCAGACCGGTGGGGCTCAGCAGGGCCTTGCGCAGGACCGTGAAGGGCATGACGGCCACGCGGGCGCCGGCGTTGCGCAGCACTGCCACCAGGGGGCCGTCCTGGGGCAGGGCCACGAGGACCTCATGGCCGGTCTCGATGAGTCCGTGAATGGTCTCCACCAGCTGCCAGTCCGAGCCGTACAGGTCGGGGGAGGGGTGGGCCACGAGAACCCGGGCGCCATCCGCCCGGCCCCGGCTCACCAGCTCACCTTCCCGGTGCGGCGCCCGGAGGGGCGATGGCGGGTGGGGCCCTCGAGTGCCAGACGTCGGGCCAGGGCCTCGTAGCCGGAGGCCACCTCGTCCCAGTCGTAGAGGGCCGCTCGTTCGCGGGACTCGTCGCCGCGCACGGCCTGGGCCTCGACGTCGGACTCGGCGGAGACGACCAGAGCGGCCACCTCATCCGGTGAGGTCCAGTATCGTCCGGCCTCGCCCAGGACCTCGCGGTTGAAGGAGACGTCGAAGGCGTCCACCGCGGCCCCGGCGCCGATGGCGCGCAGGAGGGATGGGTTCGTGCCGCCCACGGAGTGGCCGTGGTAGTAGACCAGGGCGCCGGAGTAGAGGGCGTCGAGTAGATCCTGGTCCCACAGGCCGCCGAGGAGGCGAACCCGGCCGTCGGCCAGGGACTCGATGCGGGCGGTGTAGTCGTCGGCGTAGGGGGCCGAGCCGACGACGACCAGGGGCAGCGTCGCCCCGGAGCGCACGTAGCCCTCCACGATGACGTCGACGTGGTTCTCCACCTCGAAGCGGGCCACCACCAGGTGGAAGCCCTTGGGGTTCAGGTCCAGCTCGGCCAGGCGCGAGGTGTCGGCGCTGATGCGGGGCGCCCCGTAGGCGAGAAGGTCGGTGGGGGCGTTGAACTCCTCGGTGTAGTAGTCGGCGATGCCCTGGGCGTCGGCGATGAGTGCGTCGGAGTAGCGCACCGCCAGGGCCTCGGCGGCGCGGTAGTAGCGCTTGCCGGTGGGGCCCCACTTGCCGCGGCGCCACTCCAGACCGTCGACATGCGTGGCCACCGGAATGCGTGCGGCGCGCAGAGCCGGCAGGAAGGGGGAGTTGGCGGCGTTGAAGACGAAGGCCGCGTCCGGGTGGGTGCGGCGCAGCAGGTGGGCCACTGACAGGGCCGTGTGTGACAGGGTCTCCAGGCTGCGGTTCTTCACCGAGGGCAGCTCAACCAGTCGCATCCCCAGGTAGGTGCTGGGCAGCGGGGTGTCCGGCTCGGGGTTGCGGCAGTAGACGAGGACCTGGTGGCCGCGGTCGGCCAGGCGCCGGCCGACCTCCTCGATGGCGGTCTCGAAACCTCCGTAGCGGGCGGGGACGCCTCGCGTCCCGATCATGGCGATACGGAGCCTGTCCGGGTTCACAGCAGTCAACGGAGTCCTTTCGAAGGGCGGCGGGGCCGCTCAGGGATGGGAACCAAAGGTCCTCTTCGATGCGACTGCCGGTCACGGTGACGGCGGAGGATCATCGACGAGGCGGATGGGGAGGCGGTGATGGTGGTGGTGATGGCGATGAGGCAACGGGCGAGGAGGCGGGCGGGCTTGGGCTCTTGCCCTTGAGATCGCAGGGGTTCCCGCGGAGCGCCTACGGGCTCGTGGTACCGCGCCTGCCCGGTACACCCTGTCAGCAGTCTAGGGGCAGGCGACCGGCGGCATGCGCCGAAGGGGCGTCACGTGAATACCTCTGGTGCCCTGGAGCGCGGGTTCGGGGTGCCGCGCTGGTGATGCGCTAGAACCATGGTGGAGGGATCGCCTTCGACTGGTCCACACCACCTGGGCAAGCGCTGAGCATTCCAGCCAAGAATCGGGTGTGGAACCGTGCGGCGGTTAATGAGAGTCTATCTGTGAGAAAGGTGGGTGGGGCGCACCCCCTCGCGCGAGGAGTGATTGATTGCACAACGGGACCTGGAAGAAAGGGTCCCGGAGTCGTTATCAAAGCGTTATCGCTGTAATACTCTCGTGACCGGCGCCGGCCTCGCTGCGGTGAGGCCGCCCCGTCTGTCCGCGCCACTTACCCACGTTCCCTCACGTCTTAAGAACGGAGCACTCGTGCATCCTTTCCGTGCTGCCTCCAGTGTGGGGGCGGTCCTGACCGCCCTCCCCCTCGCCCTTGGTGCGCTCGTCGCCCCTACTGTTGCGCCCCCGGCCGCTGCCGCGGGGCAGGTCGCTCTCGCCTCCCCGCAGCCTCTGCCCACGGCTCAGATGGACGGCATCGTTCTGGACCAGGCGGTGGTGGGCAATACCGTCTACGTCGTCGGGGAGTTCAAGAACGCCCGCCCGGCAGGGGCGGCCGCCGGCGAGAACGAGTCTCCTCGTTACAACGCCATGGCCTTCGACATCACGACCGGTGCGCTGCTGGACTGGGCGCCCAAGGTCAATGGCAAGATCAATGCGGTCGAGGCCTCGGCCGACGGCTCCACCATCTACCTCGGCGGCAACTTCACCTCCGTCAACGATGAGTCCGTCTATCGGGTGGCGGCGGTGGACGCTGCAGGCAAGCGCAAGCCGCTGGGGGCCTCGGCCAACGGTACAGTCATGGATCTGGAGCTATCTCCCGACGGTTCCACCCTGTACCTGGGCGGTTCCTTCACCCAGATCAACTCCTCGGCGAGACAGCGCGCCGGTGCTGTGGATCTCAAGACGAACAAGGTCACCAGCTTCGCCCCCCAGGTCGACGACTCCCTGGTTCGTTCCATCACGGTGGCCGCTGACAACTCCGCTGTGGCGATCGGCGGCTCCTTCACCTCGGTGGACGGATCGTCCGACGCCTATGGAATCGCCGTTCTGGAGAAGGATGGTTCTCTGCGGCACACCAACATCTCCAGTGTCATCCGCAACGCGGGTTCGAACTCCGGCATCATGAGCCTCAAGTCGGACTCCCGAGGCCTTTACGGCACCGGATACTCCCAGGAGGGGACCTTCGAGGGGATGTTCCGCGCCAGCTGGACCACCGGGGACATCGACCTCATGGCCGACTGCCACGGCGACACCTATGACGTGCTGCCCACCAACGACGTCGTCTACATCGCCAGCCACACTCACGACTGCAGCAACATCGGTGGCTTCTCCGATGGGGAGCAGAGTGGTATCTACCATCACGCCGTCGGCTTCTCAAGCACGGCGACGGGCACCGTGCGCTCCAACACGGCTCGCGGCTATAGCGACTACTCGGGAATGCCCGCCCCCACGCAGTACAGCGGCTTCCTGCCCGGGTTCCAGATCGGCGAGTACAGCGGTCTGAGCCAGGCCGTGTGGACCGTTGAGGGCAACAGCCAGTACATCGTCTACGGCGGTGAGTTCCTCGCGGTCAACGGCACCAAGCAGCAGGGGCTCGTGCGCTTCGCCGCTAGCGGGGGCGACGCCAACGCCGCTGAGCCCGGTAACGAGGATGCCAACAACGGCAACAACGGTAACAACGGCAACAACGACGACGGTGACAACGGCAAGGACAAGAAGGACAAGGACAAGAAGGACAGGAAGAAGAACAAGAAGAAGCAGGACGATTGGGACAACCAGGACGATTGGGACAACCAGGACGACTGGGACAACCAGGACGGCTGGGGCCAGGGCGGCTGGGACAACCAGGACGATGAGTGGTGATGATGGCCATGAGAACCGTTCGGTCTGCGGACCCGCACGGCGTATCTCCTGAATCCTCCGGTTCTATCGTCGGAGGTGGTGTGCTTCCCAACTCAGTGGCCGCTGAGGGCGTTGCAGCGCGCGACGGAGGTCGTACGCTTCGGCACGTGTCACGAACTCGAATGCTGATCCTCCCCGCTGTCCTGGTGCTGGGTCTGGGACTGGCCGCCTGCGGAGGCGGAAAGTC
>CAJZFF010000186.1 GCA_915069725.1 uncultured Actinomyces sp. | reverse complement strand
CCTCTCCATCGACTCCTCCCTGGGGACACAGGTCGCGGTCGTTGAAAGCGCCGGGACGGCGGAGGCCGTCGACCGGCCCGGCAGGAGCGCGGCCACCGGCGGGCTCGCCCTGCGAGTGCTGACCCAGGCCGAGCAGACTGATACCCGCCGGCACGCCGAGTCCCTGGGGCAGATGCTCTCCGCGGCCCTGTCAGTGCCGGACGTGGCCGACCATCAGCTGGACGCTGTCGTCGCCGCCACCGGACCCGCCCCCTTCACCGGGCTGAGGGCCGGACTGGTGACGGCAGAGGTCGTCGGGCGCACCCGGGGTATTCCCGTTCATGGTGTCTCCAGCCTCGACGCCGTCGCCCGCCGCGCCCTCGACGGCCTCGAAGCCCGCGAGGGGCGGAAGGACCCCGTCGTCCTGGTCGCCACGGACGCCCGCAGGCGCGAGGTCTATGCGGCGCTCTTCCGCGCCAACGGTCCCGATGACGTCACCCGCCTGACCGAGATCATCGTCTGCCCCCCGGCCCAGGTCGCCCAGCGCCTCGCCGAGCAGGCGCCGGGACCGGGCGGGGGGAGTGGAGGCATCGACGTCGTGGCCGGCTCCGGCGCCTCCCTCTACCCCGAGCTGGCGGAGATGGCCTCCTACCAGAAGGCCCTGGCCCCCGTCTCCGGCGACGCCCTGACCCAGGTGCGCATCGCCCTGGCCCGCCTCGAGCGCGGCGAGGAGCTGAGTACGCAGGCGCTCTACCTGCGTCACGCCGACGTGCAGATGCCGGCCGCGCGCAAGCGCGTGCGCTGATCCCAGGACCAAGAAGGTCACTGAGATGCCCGAGGTGACGGGACTGGGCCGGGCTCCCAGGGTGCGGGAGATGGCGGCGGAGGACCTGGGGGCCGTCGCCCGCCTCGAGGGTGAGCTGTTCGGGGCCGAGGCCTGGAGCAGTGACCTGCTGGCAGCCGAGCTGAAGGCCTCCCACGGGCCCCGGGCGGACCGCCGCTACGTCGTCGTTGATTCCCAAGAGAGCGATGGCGACGGTGACGCCGATGAAGCCGCGGATCGTGCCGCCGGGGCCGGGCCGCACGGGCCACAGCTCCTGGGCTACGCCGGGCTCTACCACGCCGGCGGCCTGACCAGCGCCGACCTGCTGACCATCGCCACCGTCCCGGCGGCGCGCGGGCGAGGGATCGCCTCCCTCATGCTCGCCGAGCTCGTCTCCACCGCCCGGGAGGTGGGCTGCCCCGATGTCCTGCTGGAGGTGCGCCAGTCCAACGAGGTCGCCCAGCGGCTCTACGCCAGGCACGGGTTCGTCCCCATTGGCCGGCGCCGCCGCTACTACCAGGCTCCGCCGGAGGACGCCGTGGTCATGCGGCTGACTCTGCGCCCGCGCCCGGGGCCGGTCGGTGCCGAGGCCGGTGATCCGGGCGAGGCCTGAGCCCGCGGGGCGACTCACCGGGAGCAATCCCTGGTGTCCGACTGGACGGATTGCGCTGGAGCCGTAGAGGCAGATAGGCGTCACAACGGTCGGAGATAAACACGGACCGTGGGGAGAGAAGCGGTAAGTGTCGGCCACTTCACAGATTTGGCTGACGCCCCCGTGACGAAAAGGAGGCCTCAGACGTCGGCGTCAGCATATTCCGCGGCGTTGAATGACGAATCGAGACCCGGCGAGATCCCCAGGATTCCGCGGATCGTCTCCCCAACATCGCTGGTGGAGCGCAGATCGCGCCTACGGGAGCCGGTGCCCGGCTAGCCTTTTGCCGTGGCCAAAACATCTGCTCCTTCCCTGAAGAGGCGGACCGCCTTCTCCACGACCGTCTTCATGAAGCGCATGATGGCGATCTCGGGACTGGTGTTCCTGTTCTTCGTCCTCTTCCACGCCTACGGCAACCTGCACTACTTCGAGGGTGAGGTCGCCTACGATCACTACGCCGTGTTCCTGCGAGCACTGCTGGTACCGATCATGCCCTACGGCGGTGTCCTGTGGATCCTCCGTCTGGCTCTCATGGCCTGCCTCCTGGCTCACGCCGGCAGCGCCTTCCACCTGTGGGCGCGCAACAAGCGGGCCCGCGGCAACGACAAGTACGCCGTCAAGAAGCCCGGCGCCGAGTACTTCGCCTCCCGCTACGCCATGCGCACCATGCGCTGGGGCGGCGTCATCCTCCTGCTGTTCATCATCTGGCACCTCCTGCAGTACACCACCCTGTCACTGACGCCGGGGGGACACTACGTGCACGGACGGGCCTACCTGAACATGTACTACGGCTTCCAGCTGTGGTGGGTGTGGCTCATCTACGCGATCGCGCTGGCCGCCCTGTGCCTGCACGTGTGGCACGGCGTGTGGTCCGCCCTGCAGACGCTGGGCGCGGTGCGAGGAAACACCATCCCCTTCATCCGGCTGATCGCCTTCGTTCTGGCCTTCGCACTGTTCGCCGCCTTCATGGCTGTTCCGACGGCGATCCTCTTCGGCTATGTCGATGCCCCCATGGCCACTGGCGACTACTACCCGCAGTTCTGTGACGCGATCGGCTCCTCCGCCGAGCACTTCGCCGAGTGTGCTACGGCGACCCACTGAGAGTGAACGACTATGACTGAACTCATCGACGGCCTGTACTACGAGGGCGAGAAGATCGCCGACACCAAGGCCCCCCACTCCGTCCCGATCGACCGGCGCTGGGAGCAGCGCAAGTTCGAGGCCAAGCTGGTCAACCCCGCCAACCGCCGCAAGCTGGACATCATCGTCGTCGGCTCCGGCCTGGCCGGCGGCGCCGCGGCCGCCTCCCTGGGCGAGCAGGGCTACAACGTCAAGGTCTTCTTCTACCAGGACTCGGCTCGCCGGGCGCACTCCATCGCCGCCCAGGGCGGTATCAACGCCGCGAAGAACTACCGCAACGACGGCGACTCCGTCTACCGGCTCTTCTACGACACGGTCAAGGGCGGTGACTACCGCGCCCGCGAGGACAACGTCTACCGCCTGGCGGAGGTCAGCGCCAACATCATCGACCAGTGCGTGGCCCAGGGTGTCCCCTTCGCCCGCGAGTACGGCGGTCTGCTGGACAACCGCTCCTTCGGTGGCGTGCAGGTCTCCCGTACCTTCTACGCCCGCGGCCAGACCGGCCAGCAGCTCCTCATCGGTGCCTACCAGGCCCTCGAGCGTCAGGTGCACGCCGGCACGGTCAAGGAGTTCCGTCGCCACGAGATGGTCGAGCTCATCATCGTCGACGGTCGTGCCCGTGGCATCGTCACCCGCGACATGGTCTCCGGGAAGATCGAGACCCACCTGGCCGACGCCGTCGTGCTGGCCAGTGGTGGATACGGCAACGTGTTCTTCCTGTCGACCAACGCGATGGGGTGCAACGCCACTGCCGTGTGGCGCGCGCACCGCAAGGGCGCCTACTTCGCCAACCCCTGCTACACGCAGATCCACCCCACCTGCATCCCGCAGTCCGGCGACTTCCAGTCCAAGCTCACCCTCATGAGTGAGTCCCTGCGCAACGACGGACGCATCTGGGTGCCCAAGAAGGCCGAGGACTGCGACAAGGACCCGCGTGACATCCCCGAGGAGGCGCGCGACTACTACCTCGAGCGCATCTACCCGGCCTTCGGCAACCTCGTGCCGCGTGACATCGCCTCCCGTCAGGCCAAGAACATGTGCGACGAGGGCCGCGGCGTGGGTCCGGCCATCAAGGAGCGCGACGCCAACGGCAACGAGCGGATGATGCGTCGCGGCGTCTACCTGGACTTCTCCGAGGCCATCAACCGCCTGGGCAAGGACGCTGTCTCGGCCCGCTACGGCAACCTGTTCGAGATGTACCAGCGCATCACCGGGGACGACCCCTACGAGGTCCCCATGCGCATCTACCCAGCCGTGCACTACACGATGGGTGGCCTGTGGGTGGACTACGACCTGGAGTCCAACGTCCCTGGCCTCTACATCGCCGGAGAGGCCAACTTCTCCGACCACGGCGCCAACCGCCTGGGTGCCTCCGCCCTCATGCAGGGGCTGGCCGACGGCTACTTCGTCCTGCCCGACACCATGAACGACTACCTGGCGGACATGCTGCGCCTGGGCAAGGTCGACCCCAACGCCCCGGAGATCGCCGAGGCCAAGCGCTCCGTCGAGGAGCGCGTCGCCCGCCTCATGGCCCTGCGCGGCACCCGCAGCGTGGACGACTTCCACATGGCCCTGGGCCGCATTATGTGGGAGTACTGCGGCATGGAACGGCGCGACGCCGGGCTGCGCGACGCCATCGGGCAGATCCGGGCCCTCAAGGAGGAGTTCTGGCGCGACGCCCGTATCACGGGTCAGGCCGACGAGCTCAACCAGGCCCTGGAGAAGGCCGGCCGACTGCTGGACTTCTTCGAGCTGGCCGAGCTCATGTGCATCGACGCCCTGCACCGGCGTGAGTCCTGCGGTGGCCACTTCCGGGCGGAGTCCCAGACTCCCGAGGGTGAGGCCCTGCGGCACGACGACGAGTTCCTCTACGTCGCCGCCTGGGAGTGGGGCGGGGAGAACCAGCCGCCGATCCTCCACAAGGAGGACCTCGTCTACAAGGACATCGAGCTCAAGCAGCGGAGTTACAAGTGAACATCAAGCTCAAGATCTGGCGCCAGAAGAACAAGGACTCGAAGGGCCACTTCGAGGAGTACGCCATGAGCGGGATCGAGGAGCACATGAGCTTCCTCGAGGTCCTCGACCTGCTCAACGAGCAGCTCTTCGCCGAGGGCAAGGAGCCGGTGGCCTTCGACTCCGACTGCCGCGAGGGCATCTGCGGTCAGTGCGGTGTGGTCATCAACGGGCAGGCCCACGGGCCCATCCGCTCGACCACCTGCCAGCTGCACATGCGCCACCTGGCGGAGGACCCCTCCTTCAAGGACGGCTCCACCATCACGATCGAACCGTGGCGCTCCACCGGCTTCCCGGTGCTGCGCGACCTCATCGTGGACCGCTCCGCCCTGGACCGCATCGTCCAGGCCGGTGGCTACATCTCGGTCAACACCGGTGGGGCCCCGGAGGCCCACTCGGTGCCCGTGCAGAAGGAGAAGGCCGACGCCGCCTTCGAGGCCGCCGCCTGCATCGGCTGCGGGGCCTGCG
>CAJZFF010000185.1 GCA_915069725.1 uncultured Actinomyces sp. | reverse complement strand
CGAGGGCCTCGCCGCAGCCGTTGCTGCTACGAGGCCCTCGCCAGACGGATAACGCAGGTCTACCGGCTCAGTTGCCGCCGCCCTGCTGGCCCCCCTGCTGGGCGCCAGCGCTGCTGTCCGCACCGCCCTGCTGGCCGGGCTGCTGTCCACCCTGCTGCTGACCGGGCTGCTGGTTGTCGCCCTGAAGGGAACCACCCTGCTGGTTGTCGCCGCCCTGCTGCTGGCCTCCCTGCTGGTTGTCACCGCCGGGCTGCTGGCCACCCTGCTGGGTGCCTGCGCTGCTGTCCGCACCGCCCTGCTGGCCGGGCTGCTGGCCACCCTGCTGGTTGTCACCGCCGGGCTGCTGACCCTGGGGAGCAGTGGGCTGGGCGCTTCCACCGGTGGCGCCACCGGTCATCTTGCTGTCAGCGCTGGGCGTGGCAACACCACCGTCGCTGGTCTTGCCCGCGGTCTGCTTCGTGGCGGGAGTGGTCGAGTCACTCGAGCTGGAACCCGAGCAGGCCGCCAGACCGAGGCCGGCGGTCACGATGAGGAGCGAGGTGGCGAGGGTCTTGGCACGTGTAGCGGTGAATCGCATGAGTTCTCCTATGCGGTTGCTGGTGCAGTATCAGAGCGGGAAGGCCCGCTCTTGCGGGTCCGGAACGCCGTCGTCCATGGAGCTCGAGGAAGAACCCGACGACGCCCGTCACGAGTGATGATCGTCATAGACGGCTATGTGGTTGTTCGACAATCCCCGTTGCCGATGGCTCCGAACCTCTTTCGAGACTAGCAACAAGAAACGGACCGAAAGGGTGAATTATCGTGACAACCGTCTCGAGTCTGGTGGCCATCGGGCTGCTGGGAGGGCTCATCACGGGTATCTCCCCGTGCGTTCTTCCCGTGCTCCCCGTCATCCTCCTCTCCGCAGGAGCACAGGGCGCACGCGGTGATGGCGGCGATGACAAGGGGGCCGACGGCGGCTTCGCCTCCCGCTTTCATCCCTACCTCGTGGTAACCGGCCTTGTGGTCAGTTTCACGGTCTTTACGCTCCTCGGATCGACCGTGCTGAGCCTGCTCCACCTGCCGCAGGACCTCATCCGCTGGATCGGCATCGTCATGCTCGCCCTGATCGGCCTGGGCATGATGGTCCCGAAGGTCATGGAGATCCTCGAGCGCCCCTTCGCGCGCTTCCAGCGCTTCGGCGGCTCGAAGAACCCCTCCAACGGCTTCCTTCTGGGCCTGGTCCTGGGTGCTGCGTACGTGCCCTGCGCGGGCCCGGTCCTGGCGGCCGTTGCCGTCGCGGGAGCCACCGGGAGGATTGGCGCCGACACCGTCGCCCTGGCCGTGTCCTTCGCCGTTGGCACAGCGATCCCGCTGCTGGCCTTCGCCCTGGCCGGACGCGGTATCACGGAGAGGATTCAGGCCTTCCGCACCCGCCAGCGCGCCATCCGCGTCACCGCCGGCGTCGTCATGCTCGGGCTGGCCGTGGCGCTGGTTCTGGACGCCCCGGCCGCGCTCCAGCGCCGCCTGCCCGACTACACGGCCTCCCTTCAGGCCCGCACCGACGACCTCCTTCACAGTGACTCCTCCGGGGCCTGCCGCCCCGGAGCCACCGCTCTCGGTGACTGCGGTCCTCTACCCGCCATCGACGGCGCGGTGGCCTGGATCAACACGCCCGGCGACCAGCCCCTGACCCAGCAGAGCCGCGCTGGCAAGGTCACCCTGGTCGATTTCTTCGCCTACTCGTGCATCAACTGCCAGCGCTCGGTCCCCGGCATCGAGAAGCTCTACGAGACCTATGCCGCCTCCGGCCTGCAGGTGATCGGCGTCCACTCCCCGGAGTACGCCTTCGAGAAGGAGGTGGACAACGTGCGTGGCGGCGTCAAGCACCTCGGCATCACCTACCCCGTGGCCGTCGACTCCAACCTGACCACCTGGACCAACTTCGACAACCACTACTGGCCCGCCCACTACCTGGCCGACGCCCAGGGCAACGTCCGCCAGACCCATGTCGGAGAAGGCGGGGAGGCGGCCACGGAGAAGCTCGTCCGCGAGCTGCTCATGCAGGCCAACCCGAAGGTGACCCTCCCCGCCCCCGTCTTCTCCGATGCGAAGGACGACGCCGGCACGAACAGCCCCCGCACCCCCGAGACCTACCTGGGCTCCGACCGGGCCTCCGGCTTTGCCCAGGGAACCCTCGACAAGGGGCAGCACACCTTCTCCTTCCCCTCTCGGCTCCAGGCCGACACCTTCGCCCTGGACGGCACCTGGACAGTGGAGCCGCAGTCCATCACCCCGACCGAGGGCAAGGGCCGCCTGCGCCTGTCCTACCGCGGTAAGCAGGTCAACCTCGTCGTCTCCGGCGAGGGGGACCTGACCTGGACGGTCAACGGGAAGACCCGCACCACCCACGTCTCCGGCGTGCCCAACGGGATGGAGCTGGTCCACAGCGAGGAGGTGGGATCGGGCGAGCTCGAGCTGGAGGCCTCGCCCGGACTGCAGCTCTACTCCTTCACCTTCGGGTGACTCGGCGGTGAGAGCGGACATGACTCAGGAGACGGTGCGATGAGCCTGGCGACGCTGGAAGCGCGGACTGGGACGCGCACCGTCTCCACCCGCGGTCTGGCCTACCATTCCCCTGTGACACGTAACAGTTGTGCCGGCTCGGAGGGAGAATGGATCGCGCAGGTGGCCGACGGTGACGCCGACGCCTTCGCCCGCCTCTACGACGCCTGGTCCTCTCGGCTGTTCGCGCTGATCCTCCAGATCGTCGTCGATCGCGCCCAGAGCGAGGAGGTCCTCCAGGAGGTCTTCCTCGAGGTGTGGCGCGCGGCCGGCTCCTACTCCCCGGCGCGGGGCAGCGTCCGGGCCTGGCTGGTGACCATGGCCAGGCGCCGGGCCATCGACCGGGTCCGCTCCTCCCAGTCGTCCCGGGAGCGGGAGAGCCGCTGGCGTGACTACATGCCCGACGTCGACCAGACGGTTCAGCAGGTCGAGGACAGACTCGTGGGCGAACAGGTGCACCGGGCGCTCGAGGCGGTGGGGGAGCCCTACCGCTCCACCATTGAGCTCGCCTACTTCACAGGTCTGACCCACCGCGAGATCGCCCGCCGCACGGGCACGCCGCTGGGAACGGTCAAAACCCGCATCAGGGACGGAATGGCACGGTTACGACGAGAGCTGGGGGTGCAGTCATGAGCGACCGCGACGACACTCACGAGGACACCATCAACGGCGACGCCGATGCGCAGGACACCGAGGGGCTCGACGGCACACAGAGTGGAGACGGCGTCGAGTACTTCGACGACGAGCTCGACTCGGAGACGGCCGCCCTACTGGGGGCCTCGCTACGGCCCGTGGACCCGCCGGCAGCGATCCGCGCCTCCCTTCTGGAGGCCATTGCGCGCGAGCCTCAGACGGAACGCGCAGACCAGGCCGCCGGCACCGCGGAGGAGGAAGCCGGCGACCGCGACGCTGTCGGCGGCAGTAACAGTGGCAGTGACCGCGACAGTAACGGCGACGGTGATGGCGACTCGGTGGACTCTGAGGTCCTCAGCCTCGATGCGCACCGCCGTCGCCGCGCGGCCTGGCGCACCGGCCTGATGCGTGCGGCCGCGGCCGTGGTCCTGCTCGGTGTCGGCATCGGTGTGGGGCGCTGGAGCGCGCGGGGCGCGGTCGATGAGGCCATGGACTCCATGGCGAGCTCCATGGCATCGACCCAGCACTACGCCCACCTCAACCAGGCCCAGGACGTCCAGCGGGTCACCGACACGATGCCCGACGGGCACGTCGCGACCCTCACCTGGTCCCGGGACATGAGCATGACCGCGCTGACCCTCCCGGCCGCCATGAAGGAGTCCGCCGGTGGGCGCAGCCTCCAGGTCTGGCTCAAGGAGGGGGAGACGACCACCTCACTGGGCGTCTACGACCCCCGGGACGGGGCCGGCTTCTCCTTCCTGGACGTCATGCCCAAGCCCGGTCAGCAGATCGTCATCACCATGGAGCCGGCCGGAGGATCGGCCCAGCCGACGACGCCGCCCCTGGTCACCCTGCGAGTGAGTGAGGGCGCCGGCCGGTCCGGCGCCGCCACCGGCTCGCCCAGTCCTGCATCCTCGGCCGCTCCCACCGGAGACTCCGCCTAGCGGTGGACCGGGGTGGGGCGCGGTGCGCCGGGGCGACACGAGCACCTGAATCGTGATGTATGTAACAGCAAAATCACTCTCGAGACACTGAGCCCAATGCTGATGGACGTCAGTACCTCTCGGGTGATTTCCCGTCATTCCGCGGTTTCCTGAGGCTGGGCGGATGTGGCGGGCGACGAGGTCGGTCATCGCCGCGATGAGCGGACAACAATGCGCACTTCTATTTCCGACTCCGGCGGGAATCAGTGGAGAATCTCGAAGGTGCGATCCCCATTGAGATCATTTTCTTCATTTCGATACTCGCCATAGTTCTCACCACAATTCTGAATGCCCTCGATATATCGCGCCTGTTCCCTCATATGTGGTCGTGGCGGCGGCTCCGGGTCAGAAGTAGTACGGGAAGGGTGACCAGTCGGGAGTTCGGCGCTGGAGGAATGCATCGCGCCCCTCCACGGCCTCGTCGGTCATATAGGCCAGACGAGTGGCCTCACCGGCGAAGACCTGCTGGCCGGCCAGGCCGTCGTCGGCCAGGTTGAAGGCGAGCTTGAGCATGCGGATGGCCTGCGGGGACTTGCCCGCCACGGTGGCCGCGTACTCCAGGGCCCGTTCCTCGAGCTCGGCGTGGGGGACGGCCTCATTGACGACGCCCCAGCGCTCGGCGGTGACGGCGTCGTAGGTGCGGGCCAGGAAGAAGATCTCGCGGGCGCGCTTGTCTCCGACCTGGCGGGCCAGGAGCGCGGAGCCGTAGCCGGCGTCGAAGCTGCCGACATCGGCGTCAGTCTGCTTGAAGCGCGCGTGCTCGATCGAGGCCAGCGACAGGTCGCACACGACGTTGAGGCTGTGACCGCCGCCGGCGGCCCAGCCCGGGACGGCGGCGATGACGGCCTTGGGCATGGTGCGGATGAGGCGCTGAACCTCCAGGATGTGGAGCCGGCCGGCCCGTGCGGTGTCGAGGCGGGCCTGGGCGGCTGCGACG
>CAJZFF010000184.1 GCA_915069725.1 uncultured Actinomyces sp. | reverse complement strand
AGTCGCCTTCAGTGCGCGCCCCGTTCGATGACGCGGTGACGCGCCGGCACGGAACCGCGGGTGGGCACCGGAACCGGCGCGACCCCAGGCGCATCGTCCTCCGGTTCCACTCATCTAGACTGCCTGCCGTGACGAACTTCCCCACGCTCAAGAATCCAGGCCCGATCCCCGACGGTGCGATGCGCATCGTGCCCTTGGGGGGCCTGGGCGAGGTCGGCCGCAACATGACCGTCTTCGAGGTCGACGGAAAGCTGCTCGTCGTCGACTGCGGCGTTCTGTTCCCCGAGGAGGATCAGCCCGGCGTCGACCTCATCCTGCCCGACTTCAGCTACATCGAGGACCGCCTCGACGACGTCGTCGCCCTGGTCCTGACCCACGGCCACGAGGACCACATCGGCGGCGTCCCCTACCTGCTGCGCCTGCGCGAGGACATCCCCCTGGTCGGCAGCGAACTGACTCTGGCCTTCGTCGAGGCCAAGCTGCGCGAGCACCGCATCCACCCCCTGCTGCGTCAGGTGCGTGAGCATGAGGAGGTATCCTACGGGCCCTTCGGCCTCGAATTCGTTGCCGTCAACCACTCCATTCCCGACGCCATGGCGGCCATGATTCGCACCGATGCCGGCAATATCCTGATCACCGGCGACTTCAAGATCGACTCCCTGCCCATCGACGGGCGCATCACCGACCTGCGCTCCTTCGCACGCTTCGGTGAGGAGGGGGTGGATCTGTTCTGCGTGGACTCCACCAACGCCGAGGTTCCAGGCATGGTCGGCCACGAGGGTGAGATCGGCCAGGTCCTGGACAACGTCTTCGCCGACTCCGACGGGCAGATCGTCGTGGCCTCCTTCGCCAGCCACGTCCACCGCGTCCAGCAGGTCCTCGACGCCGCCGCCCTGCACGACAGGCGGGTCGCCCTCGTGGGGCGCTCCATGGTGCGCAACATGGGGATCGCCGCCGAGCGCGGCTACCTCAAGGTCCCCGCCGGCGTCCTCATCGATGCCCGGGACATCACCTCGCTGCCCCCGCACGAGAGAGTCCTCATGGTCACTGGCTCTCAGGGAGAGCCCATGGCGGCCCTGTCCCGGATGGCCCACTCCGAGCACCGCAGCGTCACCATCGAGCCCGGGGACACCGTCATCTTCGCCTCCTCCCTCATCCCCGGCAACGAGAACTCCGTCTTCCGGGTCATCAACCAGCTCATGAGGCTGGGGGCACGCGTGGTCCACCAGGGCAACGCCAAGGTCCACGTCTCCGGGCACGCCTCCTCCGAGGAGCTGCTCCACGTCTACAACATTGTCCAGCCCCGCAACGTCATGCCCATTCACGGTGAGATTCGTCACCTGGTGGCCAATGGTGGGCTCGCCGTCAAGACGGGAATCGCCCCGGAACGGGTCATGCTGTGCGAGGACGGTGTGGCCGTCGACCTGGAGGGGGGAGTGGCCCGTATCGCCGGCCAGGTGCCCTGCGGCTACATCTATGTCGACGGCTCCTCGGTGGGGGAGATCGACGAGGCCGAGCTCAAGGACCGACGCATCCTTGCGGAGGAGGGCTTCGTCTCGGTCTACGCCGTGGTGGAGACCACGACCGGCACGATCCTGGCCGGCCCCCACATCCAGGCGCGGGGCGTGGCGGAGGACGACTCGGTCTTCGAGGAGATCCTTCCCGATGTGACCGAGGCCCTGTCGGCTGCGCTGGAGACCGGGAAGGCGGACGCCTACTCCCTCCAGCAGGTCATGCGCCGCACCCTGGGGCGCTGGATCGGGCGCCGCCTCAGGCGCCGTCCCATGATCGTCCCGGTCGTCATCGAGGCATAGCGGGAGGGCGCTTACTGCATGACTCTCTTCCGGCCCGCGTGCTTCATATCCACCGGATCCATCCTCATTGACATCCCCCTCCACGTCAGCAGCGTGCCGACGCCGGGAGGGGCGATCACCGGGGCGTCGTCGGGTCCGGTCGTCGGTGGCGGGTACACCGTGGTCTCGGCCGCAGCCCGGCAGGGCGTTCCCACGGCCCTGGCCGCCACCCTGGGAACCGGCCCCAACTCCGCGCGGGTGCGCGAGTCGATGCGGCTGGACCGGGTGGAGCTACTCGTCGAGGAGCTCGTCGGGGACATCGGCACCTGCACCACGCTCATCGAGCCCTCCGGCCGACGCACCTTCATCACCACCGCGGGCGTTGAGGGCGAGCCTCAGCGTGAGGATCTCGAAAGCATCGACCTGAGGGCCGGGGACTGGGTCTACGCCACGGGTTACGACCTGGCCCACTACACGAGCCGCGGCATCCTGACCGACTGGCTCCTGTCGATCCCCGACGGCGTCGGGCTGGTGATCGACCTCGGCCCGGTCCAGCCCGACATCCCCGACCAGGTGCTCCTTCCGCTGCTGAGGAGGGCAACGATACTGACCGGGAACGACCTGGAGATGGGGCGCCTCGAGGAGCGACTGGGCGGCACCGGTGCCATCCGGCAGGCCTGCCCTGAAGCACTGATCGTCCATCGTACCGGCGTGAACGGCTGTGTTCTCCCCCCGGTGGGCGGCGAGCCGATCGAGGTACCCGGTTTCGTGCGTGAGGTCGTGGACACGACGGGAGCGGGAGACACGCATACCGGTGTCCTGGTCGCCGGCCTTCTTGACGGGCTCGACGTCGTCGAGGCGGCCAGGCGTGCCAATGCGGCTGCGGCCCACGCCGTCGAGCGCACCGGCCCGGCCCAGGCCCCGCTGCGTGAGGAGATCGATGAGTTCCTCCGCGCCGACGATGAGAGGCCCTGACGGGGGTCCGGGGCGCGCCTGCCTCTGCCCTCAGGGGGACGAGCCCCCGCGCCGGGCCGCGGCACCGAGAAGGTGACGTGTCTCCGGCCGGGGCGGGCGGCGTGGCAAGGTCAATGACACCGAGAATCCGATAGTTTCTAGGGCATCATGGCCAATCGTCGCACCACGAGAACAGCTGCGCCTTCACCGGGAACCGGCAGAGGACGTAATCGAGGCGGTTCCGCCCCAGGAACCGCTCCCTTCTCCGCGCCCGGAACCGGGCCCTCGGGCGGACGCTACCGCCGTACCGGCTGGGCCTTCCTCATCCTGGCCCTCGCAGCGGTGCTGGCACTGCGCGAGTGGTTCGGGATCTCCGGTGCCGCAGGCGATCTCCTGCACCACATCGCCGCGGGCCCCGTCGGCATCCTGGGTGTCTTCGTGCCCCCGCTCCTGGCGGCGCTGGGCATCGCCATGCTGCGGGTCCACAGCCTGGGGGCGGTGCACGCACGGGTCTCCGTGGGTTGCCTGGGGCTGCTGACCGCTCTGACCGGAATGATCCAGGTCGGCAGCGGCAACCCGGTCCTCAAGAACAACCTCGGCGGGCTGGAAGCAGCTGGGGGGCTGCTGGGATGGCTGGTGGGCTACCCCCTGGCGGCACTGTTCTCCTCCGTGGGGGCCTTCATCCTGTTCCTCCTCCTGACCGCGTTCTCCGCCCTGGTCATGTCCGGCAAGACCGTTGCCGAGATCCGCGAGCTTCTGGAGCAGTACCGGTCCGCGGACGGTGACGGCGCCGCCCAGGGCGCCGATGGATCGGGCGACTCCCTGGCCCGGCGCCTGCTGGGGCGGGTCCGCGGAGGCTCTGAGCGGGCCGGCGCCTCGGGCGCGGACCCGGATCAGACAGCGCTCCTGGACTCCTACGACGGCGACGAGCCCTTCCGCTCCGCCCTGGAGGTTGAGGAGTCGACCTCACGTAAACGGGGCAGTGGCCGGCGTAAGCGCTCGGCCGACCGGCAGGCCCAGCAGACGACGATCACCGAGCTCTTCGAGCCGGGCGGCGATCACGGCGCTCACTCCGGGAGCGAGGACTTCGTCATCCCGGACGTGGGCGAGGAGACCGACGTCATCGCCTCCCCGGCGTCCTCGGCCGCCTCCGCCACCCGAAGCAGGCCCGCCGGCCCGGCAGGTGGCTCCGTGGCATCCGGGCCGGCCGCAGGGGGGCAGCGCAAGCCTTCATCGGCCAAGCGCAGCACACCGCAGCCGACCCCGCAGTCGCCCACCGGTTTCGACGCCGTCACCGAGGAGACCCCCGAGGTTCCGCTCGAGGAGCCCGACCTCGCCGACCAGATCGCCATGAGCGACATGGCTCTGCCCGACGGCTCGACCTACACCCTGCCCGATGACGCGCTGCTCGGTCCCGGGCCGGGTCACTCCACCCGCACCCCCGCCAACGACGCCATTGTGGAGTCCCTGCAGAATGTCTTCGCCGAGTTCAACGTGGACGCCACGGTCACCGGCTACACGCGCGGCCCCCAGGTCACCCGCTACGAGGTCCACCGGGGCCGGGGGGTCAACGTCTCCCGCATCACGGGGCTGGAGAAGAACATCGCCTACGCGGTGGCCTCCGACGAGATCCGCCTGCTCACCCCCATTCCGGGTAAGAGCGCCATCGGCATCGAGATTCCCAACAGCGACCGGGAGATGGTCAAGCTCGGTGACGTCCTGCGCTCCCAGGCCGCGCGCAAGCAGGCGCACCCGCTGGTGGTCGGGCTGGGCAAGAACGTCGAGGGCGACTACGTCGTCACCAACCTGGCCAAGACCCCGCACCTGCTGGTGGCCGGGCAGACCGGTTCGGGTAAGTCCTCCTTCGTCAACTCGATGATTACCTCGATCATGATGCGTGCCACCCCTGAGGAGGTGCGCATGGTGCTGGTGGACCCCAAGCGGGTGGAGCTGACCATCTACGAGGGCATCCCCCACCTCATCACCCCGATCATCACCTCCCCGAAGAAGGCGGCCGAGGCCCTGGAGTGGGTGGTGCGCGAGATGGACGCCCGCTACGACGACCTGGCCTCCTTCGGCTTCAAGCACATCGACGACTTCAACAAGGCGGTGCGCGCAGGCGAGGTCCAGCCCCTGCCGGGATCCCAGCGAGAGCTGAGCCCCTACCCCTACCTCCTGGTCGTCGTCGATGAGCTCGCCGACCTCATGATGACCGCCCCCAAGGACGTGGAGGCCTCCATCCAGCGCATCACCCAGCTGGCCCGCGCCGCCGGGATCCACCTGGTCCTGGCCACCCAGCGGCCCGTCGCCCAGGTGGTCACCGGCCTCATCAAGTCCAATGTTCCCTCGCGCCTGGCCTTCGCCACGGCCTC